>SLCJ01000264.1 GCA_007125835.1 Verrucomicrobiales bacterium
ATCATCGCCGGCGGATTTTTTATCACCAACGTCCATGGGAAGACACGCAGCCATCTGGCCCGTTTCCATGCCGACGGGTCCCTCGACGAATCATTCAACCCGGCACCGGACAATACCGTAACCGATCTTGCGGTTCAGCCTGACGGAAGAATCATTGTCTCAGGAGGGTTTGCCAGCATAGGCGGGAAAGCGCGAGCACGCATCGCGCGGTTGCTTCCGTGCGGCACCCTCGATGCCTCCTTTAGCCCGGAGGTCGAAGGCCCGAGCGTCAATGCCATCGCACTTCTCCCGGACGGGCGCATCACTCTGGGCGGAGGATTCACATCAGTCAATGGAACACCCCGCCAGCGCATGGCCCGCCTGCACCCCGACGGATCGCTGGATAAAGGGTTCAATCCGGGAACCAACGGATCGGTGCACTGCATGATTTTTCACCAAGTCGCCCCTCCCAACACCCAGGGATACCCTGACCGCATTGTGGCCGCCGGCAATTTCACATCCATGGGAGGAAAAACCCGAAATTCCATTGCCGCTGTCTCTGCGACGGCCGCCCTCGATGCCGGATACAAGCCCGAGCCCGACGGCCGTGTCCTGGCCATCGCCGTTTCAAAAGACCAAAGGGTAATCCTCGGTGGCGAATTTGGCTCGATGGGTAGCACACCCCGCAGCCGCATCGCACGCCTGAATCCCGCCGGCACCTTGGATCCGCATTTCAACCCAGGTGCCAATGGAACGGTATTGACGGTGGCACAGCAGCCGGACGGCCTGTTGCTGGTGGGAGGAAGTTTCGGAACAATCGCCTCCACCACGCGCCCGTTTCTCGCCCGGCTTCACGCGGATGGCACCATTGATTCGGGATTTTCACCCGATCCCGACGGGATTGTGCGTGCCATCGCCCTCCAGGACAACGGTGCCATTGTCGTGGGGGGAGAATTCACACATATCGCCGGGCAGGGCCGTCTCCATATCGCCCGACTAAATGCCAACGGCAGCCTCGACACTGATTTTCACGCCGAAACCAATGGCGTCGTCCATTCGATTCTGATCCAGCGCAATGGCGGGATCCTGCTGGCGGGCGAATTTACCCAAGTCAACGGAAGCACACGACCACACCTGGCTCGCTTGCACTCCGATGGCACCCTTGACACCAGCTTCGTAGCACACCCCAATGATCAGGTGAGCTGCCTATATGAAAAACCGAATGGCTTGCTTCTTGTGGGCGGAAAATTCACCGCTTTCGGAGCCACGCAGCGGAATCGCCTCGCCCTACTCGGCTCCAACGGCCTTTTACTTTCAGGTTTCAATCCGAACGCCAACGACGAGGTATTCTCCATCGCTCTGCTGCAAGATGGGAAAATTCTTGTGGGAGGAAGTTTCAGCGAGATAGGCGGTGCGCCCCGCGGTGGACTCGCTCGCCTCCATGGAGACGGATTGTTGGATGATGCGTATGACATTCCAATCACCGGGAAAATCCACGGCCTGGCGGTGCAGGATAATGGCGGCTTGATCGTCGGCGGCAGCATGCATCACAACGGCAGCCCGGCTCCGCAATATCTCGTCAGGGTTACGCCGTCCAGTTTTCCAAGGTACCAACTGCAAATCGAACTTCCCCAAGGCTCGATCAAATGGTTCCGCAGCGGCTGCGGCCCCGAGCCCCAGCGTGTGATCTTCGAGGGAAGTAACGCCAGCGGCGGCTGGACCCATCTTGGCGAAGGCGAAGCCTTTACCGATCTCACCGGTAAGGGCTGGCACATGACCGACTCCAGCATCAATTTCGACAGTCTCGGCGCGCTCAGAGCACGCGCCCTCTATCCGGGAGGAGTGAACAATGCATCCCAATCGATGCATGTGGCCACCCTCTGGCTGCGCGACCTGCCATACCATGGCCCCTTCCGGGTAACCCGCGTGGATCGAGGCCCTCCAGTGGTGATTCACGTTCACCCATGGCTTCCTGACATGCGCTACACCCTCCAATACCGCCAATGCCTCACCACCGGGGAATGGGCCGACATTCCGGGGCAAATACTGGTTCCAGGCGGCGGCGATCCTCTCCAGGACGATTCCAGCCAAGAAAGCGACCGCGCTTTCTACCGGGTCCGAATCGAGACGCCCTCTCCCTAGTGCAGCCCACCTTAGATCTGACAACTTATGATTTGTGGACAAAGAGAGAGAAATCAGCCGCTGCGCGGGAGGGGGGTCGGCTGAAATGAGGCTTTTTCCCGATTCCGGCGTTGCACGTCGGACGACACGAGACCATGCCAACGAAAACTTTGGCTAGCATGGATCTTCTTTCCCAGGTGTAGTGAGAGTTCTGCCACGCCGCCAGACGGGCCGACCCCGATCGGCTCACCGCCTGTCATTTCGGCCATCATCCCGAAGGGATGCCAGAACGTAGCCGGGGGTCGAGCCCGCCCTGCGGGCGATACCCCCGGATCCCACGATCAGAAAATTTCGCATCCCGAAGGGATGCCAGAAGGGCGGCGGCAGACCTCACGCCGCCACCACACCCCGCTCCCCGCCCAACCCTCCGCAACCCCGCCCGCCCAATTCCCCCGCATCGTCGAGCGCATCCAAGGGACTCGACACGCCCAACCCATGCGAACCAGTCGCCACATGAAGGTAGATCTCGGTGGTCGTGATGTCGCTGTGCCCGAGCAACTCCTCTCATGAACATGAGCACCAGTAAATCAAGAATTCGCGGCCAAGCCAACAGGAAAATGTTCTTCTGAGTGCCCAGAACTCTGCCTGCCAAAATTTTGTTGCCAGAATTTTGTTGCACCAGTGCAATTTGGCAGTCCTCATACCAATAAGCTCTGGGTATCCTGGAATGCCACCGCCCGGAAGTCCTCATCCTCGGGCAGTAGCTCTCCGGCATAGATGACCGCGCCTCTCTCGGCTTCGGGCACGGTCTTGCGGAATTTGCGAATCTGAGCGGGCAATTCGCGATGCCAGGTCATGGAGGATTTGATCTCCATCGGTACCAAGCGGCGCTGGTTTTCCCACAGTAGATCGACCCCGTTGTGATTTGAGTCGCGCCAGAAATACAGGCGCGGCTCGAGACCGCGATGAAGCCGCGCTTTGACGGCTTCGGAGACGACCAGGTTCTCGAAAAGGGATCCATGCAGGGGATCGCGGGCCACTTCTGCCGGAGATTCGATGCCCAGCAACCAGCAAAGCAAACCCGGCTCGTGAAAGTAGATTTTCGGGCTTTTGACTACTCGCTTGCCAAAATTCCTGTAGTAAGGCGGCAGCCGAAACACGACAAATGAGGCCTCAAGCACCGATAGCCACTCGCGAAGCGTGGTGCTGCTCATCCCGACCTCACCCGAAAGAGCGTGCAGGTTGAGAATCTGGCCAGCCCGACCGGCCAGGAGGCGCAGGAAGTTCTCGAAAAGGGTGAGGTTGCGGATCTCCATCATCTGCCGCACATCGCGCTCGACGTAGGTGCGAAAGTAGTCTGAATAGGCGCGCGGCGGAGCAATCCCCCTCTGATTTACCCGCGGCAGGAAGCCGGTGAACAGCCATTCGTTCTTGTCGCGCACCACACCCGCCCCCGCCAATTCGGCCATCGAAAACGGCAGCAGTGTGAGCAAAGCGGTGCGCCCGGCGAGTGATTGGGAAACCGCCTCTTGCAGTGCGAATTGGTGACTTCCCGTCAGGATGAAGGCACCGGGCCGATTTGCCTCGTCTGCGAGAACCTGAACCCAGGACAGCAGCTCGGGCACACGCTGGATTTCGTCCAGAATCAAGGGAGCAGGGTGCAAGTGGAAGAACAGTTTCGGATCCTCTTGCGCCAGTCGGCGGATCTCCGGCTGCTCCAGGTTCACGTAGTCATGATCCGGAAACACAGCTCTGACCAGCGTCGTCTTGCCCGCCTGACGCGGCCCAACAAGCGTCACCACGGGATAATCCCGCGCCGACTGCCGCAGCACTGGACTGAGCGTGCGTTCGATCATAGAGCACTCATATGCCAATTCATGTATTTTTCAAGTAGAACATTGTTTTATCATAAGTACTGCCCTAAATTGTGCCGGCCAGAATTTTGTTGCACCGTAGAGGCGATCATTGGCCGCCTTCCCGCGAAGCGAAGCGGAACAGGGCAACGAAAATTTGGCAGGCATATAAATGTATCATCCCTCTTCATCCGGAACACAACAGGATTGTCGGGATCGGCGACATGCCGAGAAGGAAACCGTGAGCCAAAATATATGTCAGATCAATCGCCGCTGGCTTGTTGCATGCGAAAAATGACAGGGTTCTCCCTGTCGGCCTCATATCGGTGAGGATAGTTTGGCATAAAAATTGTTTCCAGATTCATCGGAATACCACCTGCGCATTCATATCCCTCCTTATGGATATCAGAAAAGCTGATGCTCTGCGCGCGGAATCCAGACACCTCGAATTTCCCATCATCATCCGATTCAACCGAGACATGAAAACTCCCCCCTTCACCCTTACTTTTCATTGCATCGATAAATGTCATGGGGTAGTGATAGACTAGCACGGAAACCGAGGCGCCCTGAACAGGACGCCCTTCCATGTCAACGACCTTCCCGTAAAACTCAACATCCCCATTCTGCAACTTCTCCTCCTGCTCATAGGCTGCCTTCATAAACAGCAAACGAATCTTTGAATCTTCATCTAACGCGAGTTCCAATTCGTCCGTCGTGAGTTCGGTGTCATGAGCATGCCGATTGACAATTTCCTGCAACTCATCCTGCTCATGATTGCCGTTTTGCGAAATCCCATCCTCAATTTTATCGCCATCTCGTATTGGGATAGAAAACTCATTAGTACGGCGATACAAAACAAATGCTACCACAATCATCAACACAATAGTTACTGAGTATCTCATGATTCGAATCTTTCAGAGGAGGCGTTTAGAAGTTTAACGCCTCGATTAATTTGGTCCAAAATTCGTGACGTATGATGTTTGTTCCGAGAAATTGTGCGCTATGATCCGCGCGCGTATTTCCAAATCTTTGCGCAACGTCAGCAAAACCAGAATTCAGGTTAAAGTTTTCATCAGCAGTATTCACCAACATCGTAGCCCCCAGAGCTACTGATCTAGCCTGGACGCAGTGGGAATAGATCTCGTAAATGTCATCCATAACGCTGAGGTCACGTCGATCACCCAACGGTTGAGATGCAATGCTCCAGTAGTAACATAATTCCCCAATGAGTGCTGGGTTGTAGAATGGAAGGGGGTCAAGAGGAAGGCGAGGGAAGTTACACCAGAAGTTGTTATGCGGTGTTATTTGTGGCATCATGCCGTTATTTGGCTTTAGATCCTGGCCATGCAACCATCCACTGAGCGCACTATCAATTGGATTGTAGAAATTCACGAAGCGGGTCGCATTTGTGATATTGGAAAAATACGGCTGTCCAGTATAGGGGTTTGCTGCATAATATTCCGGTGTCTTCCACATAGGGCCCAAATTAAGAAGGGTGTTAGGCGTTCGCTCGGCTAGATTCGCATCATATGCATGGGCTGCCATCGATGATTGGCATGCAATATAGGTATTAATAAGGCGCCCGCTTCCACTTTCCGATGCGTGGATGCGCAAGGCTTCGCTGGCGACGATGTTGCCCATGC
>SLCJ01000111.1 GCA_007125835.1 Verrucomicrobiales bacterium
CTCCATCCCTCGGAAAGCAGGAAAATTGAAACCGCGCCGACAACCAGCGCCGCCGCCACCGCCGACAAACGACCCGGCCACGCCGCCAGCCACCAAAACCTGCTGCCGCCGCCGCCCGCTTTCTCTGGAGCCTCCGCCACACCCGCCTCTCCGTCGGCGTCCCCCGCCTCCTCAGCAGTGCCGTCCTGCGGTGCCGTCGCCCTGCGGTCGAGGGCGCCGATCTCGCCTTCGAGGACATGCCTGCGCTCGTTCGAAAGTTTCCACGACGAGTCCGCGGGCTCCGGAGTCGCCGCCTCGCCGAGCAACTCATGCACTGCGCGCAAACGCCGGGCGAAGGCCGCCAGCTCCGGGCTTTCCGACAACATGCGCCGCACTTCCGCCGCCTCGAAATCCGATGCCTCGCCCATGATCCAGGCGACGACACGCGCTTCCGCGGCGGGGTCGTTCCAAGGTTCAAGGGGTGGGGTTGTGCTCATTTTTTGGTCTCTCTCTATGGGTTGTGGGTGTGATTTATTTCCGTGTGTTCAAATCCGCGCGGCCTATCCTTCAGGCCCTTCGATTCCCGCCTTGCGCAAGGCGGCGGCTAGGTTCTTCAGCAAATGGTGCAGTTTGTAGCCCACCGTGCCGATCGCCATCCCGGTGGCCTCCGAAATCCCCGCATAACTCATGTGGCGCATGTATTTCATTTCAATCAACCCCGCATCCTCCGCCGCCATCTCCGCCATCAACAACCGCAGCATCCCCACCGCCTCATGACGCCCCAGTTCCTCGTCCGGCGCGACCGCCTCCGGATCCTCCGCCGGCGCCGTGTCCAGCCCGGAAAACTCGCGCGCCGTATCCCGTTTTTCATTTAAGGCCAAATTGCGCACACACCGGTAAAGCCAGGGCCGCGGCTGCCGCACCTCCTCCCACTGCCGGTGCAAACGCAGAAAGGCCTCCTGCACCACCTCCTCCGCCGTCGCCCGCCGACCGGTGAGCCCATACGCATACCGCACCAGCGCCGCCTCCTCGCTGGCAAACAACTCAGCCACCCCGGGACGCGCCGGAGCATCCCGCTGGTTCGCCGAATCCGATGTAATCTCAGGCATGGCCATTTCCATTGAAGGGCGGCCAAACGCCCCCCCTTATGGACATGACACCTTGTCACAGCTTTTCTTGGAAAAAATTCCTAAATCGCGGAAAAATTCGTCCCAATCCATCTGTCGGCGTACGGGCGCAGGCACCCCGGGCATTCTCTACCAACTTTTGAGGCTTGCTTTCGGGGTGCGAATCCGGTACAAACAGGAAATGACAAGACTTCGGAGAACCACAAGGCGGGGCCTGCGTTCGCGGGCGGGAAGTTCGTTTGGCGGCGTACTGGTTGGATTTATTCTGCTGCCTTTGGCGGTGTGGCTGTTGTTTTGGAACGAGGGGCGCTCAGTGAAGCGCTATCAGGCGCTCCAGGAGGGGGCGGGGGCGGTGGTGTCGGTGCCGACCGATCGTATGGACGCGGCCGGCGAGGGGCAGTTGGTGCACCTAACCGGCGAACTGGTTGTCGAGGGTGTGCTTGTGGATGCTGAGTTCGGGGTGTCGGCGCAGGGGCTGCGTCTGGAACGGCGCGTGGAAACCTATCAATGGGTGGAGGATGTAACCCGCGAAACCCGCGACCGCCTGGGCGGCGGCGAGGAGACGGTGGAGACCTTCTCCTACCGCACGTCCTGGCGTTCCGGGATTGTCGATTCAAGCCGTTTCGCCGTGCCCGAGGGACATCAGAATCCCAGTTCGGCCCGGTTCGCCCCGGCGTCGTTCGCCGCTTCGGACGTGCGTCTCGGTGTGTTCCGCCTGCCGGATTTCATTACCAGCGGGCTGGGCGGCGCACAGGATTTGCCGGTGGGTAATTTGGACGAGGCCTCGGAGGTGGTGCGCGAGGCGGGACGAGTTGCCAATGGCATGGTTTACTTTGGTTCGCCGGAGGCACCTGCGGTAGGCGACACCCGGGTTGCTTTCCGCGTGGTGCCGGCCGGGCCGGTGAGCGTGATTGCCGCCCGTCAGGGCGACACCCTGGCCACCTATCCCACGCAAAGCGGTGTGGATTTGCATCTGGTGTCGAGGGGAATTGTCCCTGCCGAGGAAATGTTCGCCGGGGCCCACGCCGCCAACCGCGCGCTCACCTGGGGAATCCGGGTCGGCGGGTTTTTCCTCCTCGGCATCGGGTTTTCCATGATCCTGGCACCCATCGGTGTGCTGGCCGGTGTGCTGCCTTTCCTGGGCCGGATCGTCCGCGCCGGAACCACCGCCATTTCCTTCCTGCTCGGTGGCATTGTCTGGGCCGTGGTGGTCGCCGTTGCCTGGATTTTATACCGTCCGTTGCTTGGCATTGGCATTCTTGTCATCGCGGTGGCGCTCTTGGCGCTCGTCATCCGCCGCATCATCTCCGCACGCGCCGCCCCCGACGATCCACCCGAAACCGCGCCCACCAACCCCGGCCCCTCGGCAAGCTGATTCCACCTCGGATCACGCCTCCGCCACCACGCCCTCATCCACTCCCTGCGCCCGCCGACGGCATGGTGCGCACCCGTGAATCCCATTGGAAAGTAAGGGGGCGAACATCCCCCATGCTGCGGCACCACTCGTCTGCCATGTCATTTTTTGTGTCAAATTTGTTGTTGCTTTACGAGGTGGATTTTGCGGTGTTGGGGTGAAAGACTTCCTGACTTCGCGTGGTTTCGTCCATGTCGGGTGTAAGCATCCCGCCAAGGAATTGATTTCGCTCATTAACCTCACCCACACTGACCATGAACCGACTTGCTTCCTCCCCCTCATTGAGCCGCCGCCGATTTTTGGGCGGTGCTCTGGCGGCCTCGACCTCCATGGCCCTCGGGCCGAATCTGTTGCGCGCGGCCAACGGGCCAGAGCCACTGCGCGTTGGCGGCATTGGGAGCGGGGTAGGTGATGTCGGGCAGATCGCTCATGGCAACATCATTCACGCGCTTTGCGATATCGACAGCCGCCGGGCAGCTGGAAATAGGCGGAACCACCCGAACGCACGCTTCTTCTACGACTTTCGTGAAATGTTTTCCGAAATGGCCGACGAGATTGATGTGGTAACCATTTCCACACCGGATCACAGCCACTTTCCAGCTGCGTTGGCGGCAATGCAGCTCGGCATCCCCGTTTTCGTCCAAAAACCGGTAAGCAACAATATCTGGGAAACCCGCCTGCTGGCGCAACTGGCGCGAAAGCTCAACCTGCCCACAGTGATGGGCAATCAGGGGGCCACCTTCGAAGGCACCCGCCGGATCCGCGAGATTATCGAAGCAGGTGTCATTGGCGACGTGCTCGAAGTCCACTCGCACACCGACCGCCCAATCTGGCCTCAAGGTGTGAACCTCAACCTTCCTCCTGCGGATGCCCCCGACTCCATTCGTTGGGATCTTTTCCTTGCGCAGGTGGATAGCGACATGCCCTATAGCCCGGAGATCCATCCTTTCAAATGGCGTGGCCTTCGTGATTTCGGCTGCGGTGCCATTGGCGATATCGCACCCCATAGCCTGCACGCCGCCTTTTGGGCGCTCGATTTGCGCGGTGACTTTACCGTCGAGGCCTCTGAGGTGAGTGAGTTCGACGACAACAGCTTCCCCGAACGAAGCGTACTCACCTACCACTTCCCCGCACGGGATGGTCGGGCACCGGTTAAGATAATCTGGCAAGATGGGGTGAAGAATCCGGCCACTCACCGGGGATTCATCCGCCCCGCAGGTCTGCCGGATGACTTCGACCTCGGCGATGGCGCTCAGGTCTTTGTCGGCACGGAAGGAACACTGGTCTGCCCCGACCTGAATGGCCGTGCGGCTCCCATCCTCTTTCCTGAGGAGCTACGTGAAAAGGCCGCCTCCGTTCCGCGCACTCTGCCGCGCGTCGAAGGCGGGCCGACACGCGAATTGTGCGCCTTCATCCGCGGCGACGGCCCCAAACCCGTGTCCAGCCTCGATGAATGGGCCGGCCCGCTTTCGGAAATGTGCCTGGTCGGCAACCTCGCCATCCTGCTCGGCAAGAAAATCGACTGGGATTCCGAAAACCTGTCCGCTCGCGGAATGCCGGAAGCGGATACGATCATCCGCCGCCAATACCGCGCCGGATGGGAGCCCCCCGCCACCATCTGACAGCCGCCTGCCTGCCTGCGAAACAAGCATGACTCCATCAGCTCCTGCCGTTGCCCAAAGCACCAGCAACTCAGGCCAATGAAAATTCAGCGACCAGGGGCAGGTGGTCGGAGGCGAGGGCGAGCTTGGCAGGGAATTCTTCGTCGTCGGGGAGCATTTCGGCTCCAACGGCGAAATCGGTAACGCGATAGGGAAAGGGATCGCGGGCGATGATGTAGTCGATGCGACGGCGCGGGTTGTCGGAGGAGTGGGTGGGCGTGTTGGCGTGTGAGGCGGGCGCGAGGTCGGACCAACCGTCTGCGAGAAGTCCCCGCATCAGTTCAGAGTCCGGGGCGTCGTTGTAATCGCCGGCAACAACCTGCGCAGCCCATCCTTCGGTGGAGATGGCCCGGCGAAGAGTGGCGAGCTGGCGCGCGCGCAACCCCGCATCACGATGGTCGATATGAATCGACACCAGATTGAAGGGGCGCTCAAGCCCTGGAATGGAAATGGCACATTCGAGGCCGCAACGGTCTTCACCTCCTTCACCATCGAGGGCATGGGTGCGGCTATCGGCAATGGGGAAGCGCGAGAGCACGCCATTGCCGTATTGTCCGCCCTGGAGGTCGATGGCCCGGCCGAACGCGTATTCCATTTCCAGCATCTCGGCGATTTCAGCACCAATGTCCTTGCCGTGACTCCGCTGCGTTTTTGCATCCACTTCCTGCAGGGCGACGAGATCGGGACGGCCCGCCTTTATCACATCGGCAATGCGCCGCAGGTTATGGGATCCGTCCTGGTTGCGCCCGGCATAAATGTTGTAAGCCATCACGCGGAGAGAGGTGGGCAGCGAACCACCCACCTCGGCCGCTGCCTGGCGGCCGAAGGCAGGCACGAGTGCGACGGTGGCGGCGGCGGTCGAGCGGGTGAGGAAAGAACGTCTCTTCATGCGGGGTGGAACGATGGATTGGCTCCCACGCTTTCACCAAAATCAGATATCCAAGGGTCCAAGGGACTCGACACGCCAAAAAAATTTGGGACCAAGTCGCCCCGCGCAAGGCCGCTCACATGTGATATCCGCCCAGGCACACACCACGAATAACCCGGTCGCCTTTCTCCGTGATATACGCTCGATCACGGAAAAAATCCCTGCCAAATCAAGAGAAAACCGATACCCTCAGAAAATCAGGTGCCCCAGATATCACTCCGTGAGGCGCTACGAATACATGTACAAACTTTGCCAAACTTTGCCTGCCAACATTTACTTTGCGCGACAAGAACGCGTGTGAGCGCACCACCGTGGAGGCGATCACTGGTCGCCTTCCTGCGGAGCGAGACAGCACATGAGAACGCAAAAGCCCAGCTACAGCCAGCACGAGCTGGGCAACCACTCCCATCGATTTCGATACCGATCCCGATTTGGATTTGGATTTGGATTTTCCGCTGTCGCCCC
>SLCJ01000116.1 GCA_007125835.1 Verrucomicrobiales bacterium
CCCCTGCAAGCAAGCGCTTGCGGAATGCCTGTTTTCTCCGAAAGTACGGGCTTCATGCAAAGCATCCCCGGACAGACAGAAGCGACGCGGGCGCGGATTGGGCTGGTGGGCAGTGGGTTCATCGCCAGCGGCCTCCTGCGCCTGCTTGACCAATCCACGGACTTGGTGCCCAGTGCCCTTTTGAGTCGGCGTCCAAAAGATTCCCTCGATGGCCGCCTCGCCGAGCTGCACACCGATTCACTGGCCCATTTGCTCGAATCCTCGGACCTTGTGGTCGAGTGTTCGGGCGACGTGCGCTGGGGAGCCGATGTGATCCACGCGGCGATGCGCGCGGGGAAGCCTGTGGTGACCATGGGTTCGGAGTTCCACGTGACGATTGGCTCTTGGTTTGTCGGGCACGGCGGCATCCTCACCGAAGCCGAAGGCGACCAGCCCGGCAGCCTGGCCGCCCTACACGAGGAATGCCTCACCATGGGCTTCAAGCCGCTCGTCTATGGCAACATCAAAGGGTTTCTCAATCACACCCCCACGGCCGAGGATATGGAATACTGGGGCGGGCGCCAGGGAATCAGCCTGCCGCAGGTGACGAGTTTCACCGATGGCACCAAGCTGCAAATGGAGCAGGCTTTTGTCGGCAACGGGCTGGGGGCCGACATTCTTCGGCAGGGCCTGGAAGGTCCGGCCGACCTCGATTTGCAGCAAGGCGGCAAGTTCCTCGGTGAGCGGGCCAAGGCGCTGGGAAAACCCATCGTCGACTACCTGCTCAACCGGAATTTGCCGGCTGGCGTGTTCATCGTCGCCGAGCATCCCAGCGAAGACCCCGCCGTGCTGCGTTACTTTAAGCTTGGCGACGGCCCCTTTTACACCATCCTGCGTCCCTTCCACCTTTGTCATCTGGAGGCCCCGCGCACCATACGCCGTGTTCTGCGAGGCGAGGGTTCCCTGCTCAACAACAGCGCCCACCCTACCCTGGGCGTCTGCGCCATCGCCAAGCGAAAGCTCACAGCCGGCACGGCCATTCCTCGCGCTACGGGGGGCTTTGACGTGCGTGGCGAAGCGGCGCGCCTCGCCGACACCCGCGACGCGGTGCCCGTTGGCCTGCTCGACGGAGCCGTGATGCGCCGCGACGTGGACGCCGGTGAAACGGTGTCGATCGACGACGTCGACCTCCCCGACTGCCTGGCCACGCGGGCATGGCATGACCTGCGCACCCGGATATGACTCCGCACCAAGCCAGGGCATAACCCGTTCTCGGCTCCGCCTCAGAGAACATTCCGCTCCACCACATCCGCCCCTGATCGCGGATCCCCCTTTCTCCCCCACTACCCAAGGACCCCACCTCAACCCACCACCCCATCCCTTCCCGACACATGAAAATCACCCGAGCCCTTCTTTCTGTCTCTGACAAAACCGGACTTGTTGAAATGGCTGAAGCCCTCGTCCGCCACGAAGTGGAAATCCTCTCCACCGGCGGCACCGCCGCCGCCCTCCGCGAGGCTGGCGTCCCTGTCATCGACGTCTCGGAACACACCGGCTTTCCCGAGCTTTTCGACGGCCGTGTCAAAACCCTCCACCCGAAAATCCACGGCGGCCTGCTCCACCTGCGCGACAACGAAACCCATCGCACCCAAGCCAAGGCCAACGCCATCCCACCGATCGACCTGCTTGTAGTCAATCTTTACCCTTTCGAGCAAACCGTCGCCAAAGAGGGTGTGACCCTCGACGAAGCCATCGAGCAAATCGATGTCGGCGGCCCCGCCATGCTGCGCGCCGCCGCCAAAAACCACCGTTTTGTCACTGTGGTCACCGACCCCGCCGACTACCCTGCCATCATTGCGGAAATCGACGCCAATGAGGGAGCCACCAGTCTGAAAACGCGTGAGCAGCTCGCAGCGCGCGTTTACCGCCGCACCTCGGAATACGACGCCGCCATCGCCGCCCACCTCGAGGGCGAAAGCGCCGCCAGTGCCGAATATACGCTCCAGCAACCTCTGTACGCCCAGCTCCGTTACGGCGACAACCCACACCAGGCAGCCCGCCTCTTCGGACGCTTCGGCGACTTCTTCGAACAGCTCCAGGGCAAGGACCTCTCCTACACCAACGTGCTCGACATTGAGGCGGCGGCCGAGCTGATCAACGAATTCCGCAAGCCCACCGTCGCCATCCTCAAACACACCAACCCCTGCGGCGTCGGCAGCGACGACAGCGACCTTCGCGACGCTTGGCAGAAGGCATTCGAAACCGACCGCCAGGCCCCGTTCGGCGGTGTGATCGTCTGCAACCGCCCGATGCCCGAATCTCTGGCACGCGTGATCCGCGAGATCTTCACTGACGTGATCATCGCTCCAGACTTCACACCGGGCGCGCGAGCCCTGCTTCAGAAAAAGAAAAACCTCCGCCTCATCCGCATGGGCGACGACTTCGAGCAGCATCTGGCCGCACCGGTGATCCGCTCGGCTCCCGGCGGATTCATGGTCATGGAACGCGACTCCCGCTGCAAGGGGCTCGCCGACATCGAGGAGAAGGTAGTGACCAAGCGCCCCCCCACCGCCGACGAGATCGAGTCGATGCGCTTCGCCTGGCGGGTCTGCAAACATGTCCGCAGCAATGCCATTGTCTTCGCCACCGGCGACCGCACCCTCGGCATCGGCGCCGGCCAGATGTCGCGCGTCGATTCGAGCCGCATCGCCGTCTGGAAAGCCGGAGAAGCCGGCCTGTCACTGCAAGGCAGCGTCTGCGCCAGCGACGGTCTGTTTCCCTTCGCCGACGGCTTGGTCGCCGCCGCCGAGGCGGGAGCCACCGCCCTCATCCAGCCTGGAGGATCCATCCGTGATGACGAAGTCGTCGCCGCCGCCGACGAGAGGGATCTCGCCATGGTCATGACCGGCTACCGCCACTTTTTGCACTGAGAAACCAAGACCAGCCCATTCGGCGCAGCAATCAAAGGGCGCTGCGCCGCACCGAGCGCTCGCGGCGTTCGGCACGCGCGCGCAGGGTGTCGCCACGGGAGCGGTTGTCGACTTGGTCGTGATAGCCGGCGATTTGCCTCATGATGGCAATCTCCTGGGTGGCGCGAAAGTATTCGTTGTCCGATGTTTCGAGGTGGCGCTGGAAGGCGCGCTCAATTTCGGCGGCGGCACGGGCGCGCCACTCGTCGTTACCTGCGGTAATGGCGAAGTATTGAGCGGCCAGTGCCCGGAAGGCATCGGCACGAGTACCGTGGTCGCGGAACGCACTGCGGTAGAGTGAGCGAATGCCCGATTCGTCCTCCGCCTCAAAAAGAATTCGGGCTTGTCGCTCGATGCTCTCGACGATCACGTCGGTGCGGCGGTCGTCGGCGCGGACTTGGCGGCGGCGTTCCCGGGCAATTTCCCGGGCGTTGGTCGAGGCATCGCGGAGCGGGTAAATGTGGTCGTCCTCGATCCTTTCGGCCAGGAGGAGGAAATCCGGTGCATCGCGGAAGCGGCGGCGCAGCGTCGAGGCCAGCGACTCCCAATCCTCCAGGGACGTTTCCTCGTCTGCCTCCATCATCGCCACAAGGGCCTGCCATGGCAAGTAGTGGCCTGGCGTGTGGCGGGTGGCCATCCTCACCGCCTCGAGCGCCCAATCCGGGCGTTCCCTCTGCTCAAAAAGCGCGGCAAACCGCAGATACTGGCGTGTTTGATCGATGCGGTCGCGCCCGGTGCGACGGTCGCCCTCCATTTCAAACATCGCCTGCGTGTGGCGCTGCCCGGTTTGCGGATTGCGGGTGGTCCCGGTGCGGTAGCCGATGTTGCCGGTCTCCGCCCACGAGCGCTCATCGGGCATCCAATACACCCACGCGTGCGCGCCGCGGTCACCGTCGCCCGACACGATGGCCGCCGGGATGCCGTGGGCTTTCGCCGTGTTGGCGCAGAAATACGACTGATCACCGCAGGTGCCGCCGTGTTTGAGAATTTCGGCAAAGGTGTATTCCTCGTATGGGTTTACTCCGTTGACCGCACGCTCCATGAGATATTCGATCTGATTGAAGGCCTCGCCCCAACGGCGCTGGGTCAGGCGCATGTGACTCAACGCCCACTCGACTTCCTCGTCGGCAATGGCAATATCCACGACCCAGATCAGGTCGCCGACGCGCATCCGGTGAATGTTGCCCGTCAGACGCCCGCTCTGCGAGTTGTCGCGGAACATTTGGTAGCGGTGGGAGGCCGCTCCGGGATCGGTCGATCCACCCCCGTATTCCGCGCCGCCACCGCTATCACCTTCTCCACTATACACGAGAGCGCAAGCCAGCGACAAAGCGCGGTAGCGTTCGCGCAGCGCCTCATCCTCTTCGACAAACCAAAGCCCCGCCCAAAGGTCCAGCACAGAGCCCAAGTCCTCATGTCCCGTGAGGGCCGCCAGCAACTCTGCCAGAGCCGTGGGATGATCGCGGAGCAGCCAGACGAGAAACGGTTCGCGCGTGCTATCGCCCGCAGCCCGTGCCAGGTAATCCTCGGGCAGTTGCGCCAGCAGCGACTCGACATCCATAGCCCGGAGGAAGGCCGGCTCGCGCTGCAGCGTGCGGATGCGGTCCTCGAATCCACGCAAGGCCACCCGCTCCAAACTTTGGTCCAAGGCCCGCCTCAGAAACTCCACGTAGGGCGACCACTGACCGGTGGCCAAGACCGTGTCCATGGCCTCCTGCCATAGATTTTGATTCTCCACGGTGGTCGCACCGGGGGTGAGCAATACCAAATCGCGGGAAAAAACCGGTGGCACAGGTTCCGGCTCGATCCGCCGCCCCGGAGCGTCGGATTCCTCCTCCACCACCGACACCACCTCCCGCACTGGCTGGTCCCACCCGGCACCTTCGCCACCAAAATCCTCATCCGCCTCCTTCGCTTCCAGTCCCGCCAGCTCCCCCCACAACGCGCGCTCAGCGGCTGCGTCCAACTCGGCGGCAACCGACTCCTCTTTGGCGGACGCGTCGATCTGCGGACGCTCACGCGAAACTTCCGCCTCCGCCTGCGGCGGCGCGTCCCACAGATACACCGTCAGTCCCGCCGCTAACAATACGGCCACGCCGAGAACCACCGGTGTCGCTCCGCCACCTCGTTTCCGGGAAAGCCCTGCAGAGCGAAAGCCGTTTCCGCCTGTCGATCGCTTCGGTATAGCCGGTCTCATTGTCATGATTTTTAGACGTAAATTAAGCAGTTCCAAACTGCCCCACGGAACCTACGAGAGCAAACCCGCAAAGGCAACGCAAGTCGCAGAGCAATCCGCCGGGTCCTATTCAGACAACCACCCTCGTGGGCCAAGCCATCTCGAACAAGGAAGGGTGATCCATCGTTTCCCGCCGAGGGGGAAGCAAGATTTCCGAACCACGGATGGACGCGAATGAACAAAGAGGGGATGCATGGAGCATGAAGAGCCGAGCGAAGGTCAAGAAGCAAGAGGAGGAAAAAAAGGGATCACGTAAAGACTCGAAGACGCAAAGTAATGAGAGTTCTTTCGGAGCGCGGACTTTAGTCCGCCCGAGTGATGTGAGAACAGTGAAGAGTTTGGGCTACAGAGGTGGTTCCATCGAAATCGCATCGAAATCGAAATCG
>SLCJ01000234.1 GCA_007125835.1 Verrucomicrobiales bacterium
CGCACGCCTTTCCGCCGCGCTGCCTCCATGATCGTGCCACCTGCCATCACGAGAATTTCCTTGCTGGCCACGGCCAAATCCTTGCCTGCCTCGATGGCCGCCAGCGCAGGCCTCAGGCCGCCGGTGCCAACGATCGCCACCAGCACCAAGTCCGCCTCGGGTAGGGTGGCCAGCTCGCACAAGCCATCGATTCCCTCGCCCAGGTCCACGCCGTCGGGCATTTGCGGACGCCATTCAGCTGCCGCACTCTCGCAGCCCAGCACCGCGTGGCGCACGCCTGTTTGCAGAACCTGCTCCCGCAGGGCTGCGCCGCTGCGGTTTGCTGCCAGCCCGACCAGTTCCATGCGTTCCGGCAGGTCGCGGGCCACCTTTTGCGCGCTGCGGCCGATGGAGCCGGTCGATCCTAATAACACAACGCGACGTTTCATTTCGTATGCGGGTGGCGGGTGGCGGGAGGCATAGGGAAACTGAATATATGTCCGGGTACGGTCATGAGGTGAACACCAGGAACAGATAGAGGACCGGGGCGGTGAAACAAATGCTATCGACCAAATCGAGGGCACCGCCGATGCCGGGCAGGCTGCGCCCGCTGTCCTTGGCGGCGAGGCTGCGCTTGATGAGCGAGCCCGCCAAGTCGCCAAAAACAGCGAACATGGTGAGCAAGGCGGCCAGCCCGACGCGCGTCCACAGGCCGCCGAGTTCGGCAAACACATCGGGCCGCAGCAAGGGGATGAGCGCGCCGGCCAGCAAGGCGAAGACAAAGGCTCCGCCAAGGCCCTCCCACGTCTTCGCCGGGCTGATGTGGGGGATCATCTTGTGGCGGCCGAGGGCGGTGCCGGTGAGATAGGCACCCATGTCGGAAAATTTTGTCACTGCCACCAGCCACAGCGCCAGCCACGCCCCTGGCGGCATGCCCGCGACGGCGGGATCCCAGTCGAAGAAGACGATCCGGGTGGTAAAATGGAAGCCGAAGACGAGATAGGCGAAGCCGCCCCACAGCGCGCCCAGCACCAGCAGCGCGCGGTGCTCCCGCACCGGACGCCCCATCTGGATGGCGAAGAAAGCGATCATCAATAGGGCGAAAAACCCGACATCGAGCAGGTGCAGGGTTTCGCGTGAGGCACCGGCCCAAAGCGCACCGAACAACAAAGCCGTATATCCGCCTGCGGCGACCATGCCGGGAGCGGTGGTGCGCGCCACGCCCGCTCCCGCCACCATGGCGTGAAACTCGCGGGTGGCGGCCAGCACCAGCAGGCTGATCAGCGCGGCAAACCCCAACGGATGGCCGACGACGACCACCACGGCTACCAGAACCCAAAGCCCCAGCGTGCTCCCCAGCCGCCCGGCAAACCCTGAGCGCCCGAACCGGCTCGGGGCCGGGGGTGGCGGGGATGGGGCGGGTGGTATCGGAGTCATGGGAATCGTTGAAGGGACGGCTGGTTTCTGGTCCAGACGCGCGGGTGCGCGCCGATGGAATCCGGGCCCTGCCAACCAAGGATGATTCCAGCCCGATGACAAGCGGGAAATGAGGTGGCGGATGCGATTCCCGTTCGGCGATGCGGGGTCTCACAGACCGAGGCGCTGGAACAAATGATTGAGCGGCAACTGCAGGCCGATGTAGAAATCGCCGAACTCGCCAAAGCGAGCCGACACCTCGTCGAACCGCATTTCATACACGATCTCCTTGATCGCGGTGGTGTTGTGGGCCAGCAGGGTCACACCCCATTCGGCTTCGTCGAGTCCCGTGGAGCCGGTGATCAACTGCAGGATACGCCCCTTGTATTTCCTGCCGGTGGCGGCATGCCCTGCCATTAGCTTGCGGCGTGCCTCGAAATCCAGTGAGTACCAGTTGTCGCCGGCCAAGCGCCTTTTGCTCATGTTGTAGAAGCACATCACTGGCCAGTCCGGCAGCACGGGATAGAGGCGATGCTGGCGGTAACCCGCCATGTGTTTTGCAAATTCATCCATCGCCGCCGTGTGTTCCGGCGTGCCCTCCTTGATGCCCCGCGTCTCTTCCAGCGTGCGGCTGTATTGTTCGGGGGTGGTGGTGTATTCGCTTTCCTCGGTCAGCGAGAGGTAGCTGTAGCAGGCATTGAGCACGCCGTCGCCCAGTCCGCGCGCGAGGCGTTTTTCGAAGGCATTGGCATCCTGCAGGTCGGGTGTCAGCAGCATCAGGCCCAGATCCGCCTTGGGTGTAAGCATGCTGAAGAGCATCAACTGGGTCTTTTCGTGCGAGCGTATTTCCTGCACCAGGCGGGTGAATGAGGTCTTCATCTCCCGCTTTTCTTCGTCGCCCATCAGCGCCCACTGTGTGTGATCCACATGGAAAAACAGGTGCAGCACATGCAGGCCGTGTTCCGGCACGACGGCGCGCACCGGATTCTCGACGCCATTTTCCGAAATCTCCCCGTCAGGCTTCATGGTGCAATTAAATCCCGGGGGATGGGAGCGCGGAGGATGGTGCGGAACGCGCGTCCGTCGCCCTGAGCATCGGCACCCTCGCGTATCTCAACCCTCCATGAAAGCTCCGGCCGGGCGCGGAGGTCATTATATTCAAGGGTGTTTGCCAAGCCATCCGTGCCGAGAATGGGGAGCATCCCGTCCTCGGCTCCCGCCACGGTGCCGTTGCGGATGCTCACGGTGACAGTGTCGCCGCGCTGGCGGCCCAATTCGTTGAGGAAAACCACACGCAGTGCACCGGTGGCCGATCCCTCGACCTTGAGGTTGAGTTGCGGCACATATTCCACGCCGAGGCGTACGCGTTCCGTGGCGGAATCGACGCGGGCCCAGCCAAGGCCCTCCGATTTCACTAGAAACATGTCGCCGGAGGCCGGGAAGCGTTCGGCAATGGGAGGCCTGTCGACGCCCATCGGGAGGGCTCCGCGCAGAAAGTAGAAAGCGATTAAGGCCACCACGAGCACGCCAGCGGCGAGCGCGAGGAGGGATTTGCGTTCGCTGGATTTGAGGTGTCCGAGACCTGCGCTTTCGGACGATCCGGGGGTCGCGCTGCCGGTGGCCTTGGCGGTGCCGGGTGGTGGTTGGTCGGCGGCTGAGGCCACCGCCGCCTCTGAGGCATCACCCGGGAGGCTCGGTTCCGTGGCGGATTTGCTATTCGCCGTGGCGGCTTCGGACGCGGGGTCGTGGTCTGTCGGCGCGGGATCGGTGAGGGGCCTGTCCGTGCCCGAAATGCGGACACGAGAAACCACGGATTCGTGGTCTGTCGGGGTTGGGTCGGCATGGGCCTGGGCGTCGCTGCCGGTTGGTGGCTGCGCATCGGGGAGTGGGGCATCAGGCAGTTCCCCGCCCTCCGATTCAAAATCGATATCGGCCTGCCGTTCTGAAAGAGGGTCTGCAAAAGCCCTTCCCTCCGGCGTCCGTGGGCGATTCCGAGGACTCGGGGCCTCGCTTCTTTCCGTGTCTTCCGCTCCGCTTTCCTGATCCGTGGTGTCCTTCCGCCGGCGTCCCACAGGTTTCAGGTCGGCGGCGGACACCGTGCGGGGACCCAAAGTGGGCAAATCCTCGTCGATGTCCCGTGTTTCGGGGGTTTCGGCATCGCTTTCGGATTCTTTGCTCATCGCTTTGTGCCCTGCTGGCCAGATTCAGGGGGAGTGGAGCACCGCAGACAGGCGAAGCCCGTCCCGGACACCTGTAAGGTCAGACCACAGGTTCCAGTTCCCGGTTTGCATCTTCGACCAAAACACCAAAGAATGCAACCGCAAGAAGAAGCAGGTTTAACACCAGCATCATTCCGGGCGAAAAAGGACCCGACAAATCCACTGCGTGACGCAGTCTCTCATCGACGCCGGGAGTCATCATCGCCGCAATCTCCGTGCCAGCCTCTCGCGCCTCCGCTACGGCTTGCTTGGTCTGATCCCACATGCTGCGGGGCATGAGCACGACCAACAGGTGAAATGCCCCGACAAAAAAAGCGAACGACCCGACGAACCTCCAGAACATGGCGGCGCGATGGGCGGTGGTGCCTGCGGCGGTCAGGGAGATCGATTGTATGGCAAGGTAGATGCCGGCACCCACGACACACACCGGCAGGAATCGCTGCCAGAATCCTGGCTCCATCGCCATGGCGGCGGCGGAGGTGTTCAAGACAAGGACGAGCAGGGCCACGAGGGCGAGCACGCGGCTGAGGGGATTGGAGGAGGGGTTCATGGGGCGCACAATGTCTCCATACGCGCCGCCCGCGCAAGTTGGAATCCGTATTTCCCGCGCTCTCACGCGGAGGCGTCGTCTTCTCCGCTGCCTTCGATGCGCGGCAGGCGGCGTCCGTGCACTTGCAACACCCGCCTTCCGTCGGCCTTGGTCACCGTGAGGCAATGCCCGCCGACCTCAAGCGACTCCCCATGGCGCGGCAGGTGGCCCAGCTTTTGGGTGATGTATCCGCCGATGGTGCTCACTTCGCTGCTGTCGATTTCGATATCCGTGTGGTCCGCCAGTTCGAACAAACCCATCCCGCCCTCGACGAAAAACTCATCCTCGTTCACGCGCTGAAAGTCCGTTTCCTGCTCGTCAAATTCGTCGTGAATGTCGCCCACAAGCTGCTCGATCACGTTGTCCATGAACACTACACCAAGCGTGCCGCCGTATTCATCCACCACCTGTGCCAGATGGGCGTGCTCGCGGAGGAAAAATTGCAACAATTGGTCTAGCGGCATTTTTTCGGCCACTGGCAGCAGTTCGCGCCGGATTTCCATCAGGTCGGGCTCGGGTGTGCCCGAGATCCGCAGCAGGTCCTTGATGTGGATCAGGCCGATGGTGTTGTCCATGTGCCCGCGGATCACCGGGAACCGGGTGTGCCGGGAATCAATCGCCACTTGCAGGCATTTTTCGAAGGGGTCGCCCACATCGAGGCACGTCACTTCGTGGCGCGGGACCATGATGTCGCGCACTTTCAGGTCGCTCAGTTCGAGGGCGTTGATTACGATCTCGCGCTCGGTTTCGGTTACGTCGGACTTGCCGCCCGTTTCCTCGACCAGCGCCTGCAGCTCCTCCGAGGTGTGGATGATCTCGCCCTCGCGCACCGGATCGACCCGGAAAATCCGCCGCAGGATCGCATAAGCGGCGGCTTCAAGGGGCACGACCCACGGCACCAGGAACCGCCGCAACCAGTGCAGGGGCGGGCCGAGGCGGAGCACCGTGGCCACCGGGTGGCGGATGGCCAGCGTCTTGGGCACCAGCTCGCCAAACACGATCAGCGCCGCCAGCGCGGGCAGAAATACCACCAGGTCGGCAAGCAGCAATACCCAGCCCGACCCAGCACCCGGCATCAGCCCGGCAATGGTCGCGCCAGCCTGAGGGGAGAGCAGGCGCGCGGCTGCGAAGCCAAACAGAATGGCGCTCGCCAGCATGCCGAACCGAGTTGCCGAAAGGTAGCTTTCCGGTTGCCCGGATATCCGCCGAGCCACGCGCATCCGGCGCGCCGACCAGCGGGATGCCACGTCGTCCATGTCGGTGCCGCGCGTTTTTTCAATCGCATAGTGGCAGGCGACGAAAAACCCGTAGATCGGCACCAGCCACAAGGCCAGCCAAGCG
>SLCJ01000389.1 GCA_007125835.1 Verrucomicrobiales bacterium
ATCAGCACCGGAAGCACTCCCGAACGTTTCTCCCGGTCACCTGCCTGGCGCTGCCTCGCGCGCGCCATGCCAAGCACCACGGGATTCACCGCCTCCAGGTGGCTGGGGTTGGCCGCGAGCAGCAGCTCGACTTGGTGGCCGTCATGCGTTTTGCGGCGCGCCCGATATCCCAGGTGGTATTTTACATCACCGTCCCCGGCCACCACGTCGGGTTTGTAGTCCGGCGTGAACTCGTAGAGAATGGTAGGCAGCGGCTTGTGCAGCAGGTTGGCGAGCACATTAAGACGCCCGCGGTGGGCCATACCCATGACGATCTCACCGACCCCATGTCCACCGGCATGCTCGAATAGGGTATTCAAAGCAACGATCGCCGACTCCCCACCCTCCAGCGAAAAGCGCTTCTCGCCGATGAATTTTTTAGCCAGGAAATTCTCGAACAGGTGCGCCTCCATCACCCATTTGAGCACGCGCTGCTTCCATTCGCCGCTCACTTCCCAGCCTTGGATGCGCGCCTCGATTTTGTTCCGCATCCAGTGCCGCATCCCACGGTCGCCGATATGCATGAACTCAAAGCCCGTCCAGCGGCAGTAGGTCGCCTTCAGGATCTCGACCATCTCGCGCAACTTCATCGGGCGCCCGTCAAGGAAATAGTGGGTCACCACCTCGCGCTCGAGTTCCGCCTCGGAAAGCTCGAATTCCGCAAGGTCCAGAGTTGGATTATTGCTCGCCTCGTCGGCCAGGGGGTCGAGATGCGCCTGGGTGTGGCCGATCGCCCGGTAGCTGTAAATCATGCTGAAGAGCTTGTGGCCAATCGACCGCTCTTCGTCCACCACTGCGGATTCGCTCACACTTTGCGCCGGCCCGGCTGGGCGCCCGCGCTTGAGCTGCTGCATCCCCAGCTCGAAGCCCTCGAAAAAGGAAGACCATGTCGCTTCGACCGCTCGCGGATCATTTTTCCAGGCCGCATATTTTTCCTCAAGCAGGTCGGCATTAAGCCGGGGGGAGACGTGTGAACTCATGGATCGGGGGGGATGCTCGGCGGGCACAGGCGGCGCACACCGAAACCACACCTAATGAAGGGCAAGGTGACGGGTTTGCCAAGCAAATTCCGCCGGTTTTTCCCGACTTTTCACCGAATTCTCCCCGCAGACCCGCTCATCCTGACCTAACCCCGAAAAACGAGGTTGGTTGAATCTTGGCAGACCAAAGTCAACCTCGTCGAGGAGTCATCCTTCAGCCAGCGGATTGGATTTTGACCCGCCGCGCAGCTTACGCGTATCCGAACATGGTTGGTAAAATCAATCTCCCGGCGGGGTGGGCGCTTCGAGATCGCCGAGCGCCCACTGCATCCCCGCGAGGAAGTGCGCGGCAAGCGCCGGGTTCTCGAAAATATGGGCATTGTGGCCCAGCGCGAAATAGAACACCCGGCCCTCGCCCTGCGTGCGGATCCAGGAAAGCGGAAAATCCTTGTCATCGCGATTCGTGCCGGGAAGATCGAAGCGGTTGGCCTCGGGATCGAGACGCAGCAACACCTGCTGCCGACCCGCCTCATAAGGCTCCTTGAACTGGTAAATCTCCTCGGTCAGCTCGAAGGTCGGCGTATCAGCGAAGGCCGCATTCAACGGGTGCTCCGGACTTTCCACCTTGACCGTCACCCGCGCGTCTGCATTCCAAGGATGACCGTCGAAATACCCGCCGATCATCCGCCCATACTCTGGCCACGTGTAGAACGTATCCGTCGCCGCATGGATGCCGATAAAACCGCCGCCGCCCTCGATCCACGCCATCAAATTCGTCCGCAAGCGCGCGTCCCGCGCTCGCGCCTCCGCCAGTTCTTCCTCACTCATGCCTTCGGCCTCGCCCCCTGTGGGCAGGAAAGCATCGCCGCTGGTATTGTTGAGCACCACGCCGTGGAATCCCCCAAGCGCATCCTCCTCGAACATCGCCAGGTCGTCACTGATCACCACCTCAAACGCACCGGTCCGCACTCCCATTTGCTCGATCCACACCATGCCACGCGGAATCGCCTCATGCCGGAAGCCCTGCGCACGACTGAAAACCAACACCCGCCGCGCCTCCGCAGGCTGCGCCGGAGCCGCCTCCGGGATGGCCGCGACGATGCGCTCGACGTCACCGGCGGGCAAACCATGGCCCGGCACACCCTCGCTCCCCGCCACTTGGGAACCGCCACAGGCCGCCGCCACCGACATCACAACAAGTAGATTTCTGCTCATTCTGCCATTATGTAGAGGCGGTTGCCCGAATTCAACACCTATACTTGCCGCGTCATCGGTCCGCGTTTGCGGTTGCGCCCTCACCTGTTCTGGCCTAAAAATCCCGGATTGGCGCACGCTGCGCCCCACCGACCCCGCTCACCCGCCCCGCCCTATGCAAAGAAGAGTTGTCATCACCGGAACCGGAGTGGTTTCTCCCATCGGCCACGATACCGATTCGTTCTGGAACAGCCTGATCGCAGGCAAAAGCGGCATTGGCCGCATTGAGTCATTCGACACCACGGACTACTCATGCCACATCGCAGGCGAGATCCGGGACTTCGATGCCGCTCCCTTTTTCGCCACCCCCCGCGATGCCCGCCGCACCGACCGCTACATCCAGCTCGGCATGGCCGCAGCCAAAATGGCATGGGCCCACGCCGGACTCGCCGACAGCGAAATCGACCTGACCCGCGCCGGAGCCATCATTGGTTCCGGCATCGGCGGCCTCGGCACCCTCGAAGCCCAGCACGCCAACCTCCTCCAAAAATCCCCCTCCCGCGTCTCCCCCTTCACCATCCCCATGATGATCGCCAACATGGCCAGCGGACTCGTCGCCATGGAACTCGGCCTGCGCGGCCCCAACATGAGCATCGTCACCGCCTGCGCCACAGCCAACCACAGCATCGGCGAAGCCTGGCGCACCATCAAATTCGGCGATGCCGACATCTTCCTCGCCGGCGGCTCCGAATCGACCATCCTGCCCATGGGCCTCGCCGGCTTTGCCAACATGCGCGCCCTCAGCCTCCGCAACGACGAGCCGCAGCGTGCCTCCCGCCCCTTCGACTCCGGACGCGACGGCTTCGTCATGGGCGAAGGAGCCGCCGTGCTCATCGTCGAAGAACTCGAACACGCCAAAAAACGCGGCGCCACCATCCTCGCCGAACTCACCGGCTACGGCCTCTCGTGCGACGCCCACCACCTCAGCGCCCCGCATCCCGATGGCGAGGGAGCCGCGCGATGCATGGAAATGGCCCTCCGCCACTCCGGCCTCGCCACGACCGACATCGACTACATCAACGCCCACGGCACATCCACCCCGCTCGGCGACATCTGCGAAACCCGCGCCATCAAACGCGTCTTCGGCGACCACGCCCGGAACGGACTCGTCGTCTCCTCCACCAAATCCATGACCGGCCACCTCCTCGGCGCCGCCGGAGGCGTTGAAGCCGTCGCCTGCATTGAGGCCATCCGCCACGGCATCATCCCCCCCACCATCAACCTCGACGACCCCGACCCCGAGTGCGACCTCGACTACGCACCCCACACCGCACGCGAAAAACCCGTCCGCGCCGCCCTCAGCAACTCATTCGGCTTCGGCGGCCACAATGCCTCCCTCCTCTTTTCCGCCTTCCATGGCTGAAATCTCCGGAGCCACGTCCGACTCCACCGACGGGACCACAACTCACCCGCCGCACAATTCCGCCGCCATCTCGCGCGACCACCGCCCCCTGCGGATCACCGCGCAACTCGCCGCGTTGATCTGCGCCGCCGCCCTCGCCGCCTGCGCCGGCGTGCGCTCGCCGGACACCGCCACCGCCGCCCGCTTCGCCCCCCTCCCCGAATGGAGCGAGCCCGGTACCCTGGTCATGTTCATGCCCGAAACCGTAGCCCGCGCCCGCGAGGCATCCGGCGACCCCACCTACGCCCAATGGTCCGCTACCCTGATCGAATACGCCGCCACCAGCGAACTCATCACGCGATGGCATTACCAACCACGCCACCTCTCGCGCAACGTCACCCTCTCATCCACCACCATCCCCTCGTCCGACTACTCAATCCTCCTCGTCGGCCCACGCAAGCGCGGTGCCCATGTCTTCTCCCCCCTGATCCAACCCAATGACCTCGCCGCCATCGAAACATGGCTCCTCGGCAGCCCCGCCCCCAACCCCTGGCCCAACGGCAGCGAACCCCTGCGCCTCATGGAAGCCGAAATGGAGCCGGAGGAAGAGACAGAGGAAACACCCGACGAATCCACCCCCGCCTCATAGCAGCCTCTCCCCATCCTGCGCCATTTACGGGTGAATTCGCAAGGCCGAAGAGCAATGGATCCGCAATGGATCCGCACGACCAACCCACAAGGCAGCGGAGGGCCGCTGCACTCCAAGACGCCACCCCGCACGCGGAGGGCTTTGCGCAAAGGCGGCATAATCCGCCCACAGAAAACAAAACTTCCTTAGCCAAAGCACCTCACCAATTCGCGACAGCGTCTTGGAGTGCTCTCGTCCTCTAGAGCTTTCGGGGGTGACGCAGCGAAGCACATTCTTATTTTCCCACTTCATCCGCATCGCCGAAGGAGGTTCGCTCTCCTTGGTTGACAGGCAACTTCGCGCATTGAATTGGCTTTCATCCACGTTGATTCCAGCCTTCACCCATACCACCTGAAAAAGCGAATCACCTTGTTCCAGGCATCGAGATTATCCCCTCACCCCACAAAAGGCCTCAGCACATTTCCGGCGGTGCGGAGGGCGCGTTGGCGGTCTTCGAGCGTGGGGCCGAAGGTTTCGTCTTCCACTTCGATGGCGACATCGCCGCGATAGCCGACGCGGATCAGTTCGGCGAAGAACGCGCCCCAGTCGATTTCACCGAATCCGGGGATGCGCGGCAGGTGCCATTGCTTGGGAAAATCAAAACGCCCGTGCTCCGCCAGGGCCGCCTCGTCGATGGCCAGGTCTTTGGCGTGGACGTGGAATAGCTTCGACGCAAATTCCTCAAGCGGCGCGATGGGGTCGATGTCGAGGAGGATGAAATGCGATGGGTCGTAATTCAGTCCGAAATGGTCGGAATCGAGTTCTTCGAACGCGCGCCTCCAGATGGCAGGGCTGGTGAACAAGTTCTTTCCGCCGGGCCACTCGTCGGCGGTAAAGAGCATCGGGCAGTTTTCGATGCCGATGAAGACGCCGTGTTCCTCGGCGTGTTTGACCAGAGGACGCCAGACTTCGAGGAAGCGTGGCCAGTTTTCGTCGACAGTGAGTTTCCAGTCGCGCCCGACGAAGGAGTTGACGCGGGTGAGCCCGAGCTTGGGGGCGGCCTCGATCACCTGGTGCAGGTGCGCGGCGGCGGCGTCTGCAGTTTCGCGGTCAGGGTCGAGGAGGTTGGGGTAGAATCCAAGGGCGCTGATGGCCACCCCCGTGCGCTCGCATAGCTCAGTGACTTTGTCGGCGCCGCCGTTGTCGAGGGTGGTGACGTCGATGTGGCTTACCCCCGCGAACTTGCGCTCTGCGCGACCGGGGGGCCAGCACATCAC
>SLCJ01000370.1 GCA_007125835.1 Verrucomicrobiales bacterium
GCACCACACTCGCGGCCCTCATCCTCTTCTTCCTCCCCTGGATCGACATCCAGTGTAGCCAGCAAAGCATCGTCACGCAAACCGGCATCCAGACGATCTACGGCGGTGGATCGCCTTCCAAAGAAATGCAGGCCTTCATGGATGAGGAATCCCAGACGAAATCAAGCGGCGACAACTCGGACGAATCCATGGGCTTCGCTCCCCTCATCGCCCTTGCCCTGCTTGCCGTGATCGGTGCCGTTTTCCTCTCGTTCATCGCCCTTCGATCCGATGAGCCAATCCTAACCACCCTCGTCGGCATCCTCTGCGCCATCGCCCTCGTCCTCATCTCGGCCCAGATGGTCATCGGCTTCCCCGCCAAAACCAGCCTCGGCAAAGCCATGGGCGAAAGCGCAAGGACCGAAGCCTCCGCCAGCCCCATGGACGACTTCGGCAGCGGCATGGCAACCGCCATGATGATGAACTTCCAAGTCCGCCACCTCCCCTCGCTCTACATCACCCTCGTCATGCTGGGTTTCCCCACCCTAATCCTCGCAAACGGCCTGCTCGACAAATTGAAAAAACCGTCTTCGGGATACTGTCCCCCTGCATCACAAGCCACGGACATGGAAAAGGAGCGCGCTATGTTTGGGAGTAGTTTGAATTGCGCCGGTATTGCGCTTGCGCAATTGCTTGCGCAATTGGAGCTGGAATTGCGCGCTCAATTGCGGGCATGCAATTCGGGCTCCCATCTGCTCATTTATCTTCGCGACAACCGCATCGAAATCATCAGCCCCGGCCACCTGCCCAACAACCTGACGGTCGAAAAGATCCGCAGCGGCAACTCGAACATCCGCAATCCGATTCTGGTTTCCTACGTCGCAAAGGGTCTTCTGCCCTACCACGGCCTCGGCTCCGGCATCAAGCGTGCCCTGGCGCAATGGCCGCAGATCGGCTTCACCGATGATTACGACAGCTTCCTTTTTCGGGTCACCGTGACCCAGAAACAGCTGGAAGAGCTGGATTTAGTGGATTAGATATCAAACGCTCAATTCAAATGATGAGCTAGTCTTGATAGAAGGAAAACCCATGCGAAAACATTTACAAATCTTTTTGTTGGTCGGGGTGGCCGCGTTGCCCATGATGAGCGCCTGTGCATCGCCCGAGCAAACGGCCCAGGCGGATCGCCTCCCGAACATCCTGATCCTGTATGTCGATGACATGGGTTTTGGCGATATGAAGATCAACAATCCGGGCTCGAAGATCCCTACTCCCCGTTTGGACCGCCTCGCAGCGGCAGGGATGAATTTCACCGACGGGCATTCGTCGTCAGGAGTCTGCACGCCATCGCGATACGCGCTACTGACGGGCAGGCACCACTGGCGGGATTTCCACGACATCGTTAATTCGTTTGGGAAACCAATATTTAGGGAGGGCCAACTAACGCTGCCACAGATGCTGCAAGAGAAAGGTTACGCGACCGCCTGTATCGGAAAATGGCACCTGGGATGGGATTGGGATGCAATCCGCAAACCGGGGACCCCGCGGAATTCGCTGCATTACAATGATTTCGACTGGAGCAAACCGGTGCCGGGCGGGCCGCTCGACCACGGGTTCGACCACTATTTCGGCGATACGGTGATCAACTTCCCGCCTTACGCTTGGATCGAGGATGACCGGCTGCTGGTGGCCCCGGACACGATGATGGATACCGATCTGTGGAAACCCATCAAAGAGGGCGAGTGGGAATGCCGGAAGGGGCCTATGGTGACCGGCTGGGACCCCTATGAGAATATCCCGGAGACGACGCGCCGAGGCGTCGAATACATCCGCGCGCAGAAAGATAATGACAGGCCGTTTTTCCTCTACT
This sequence comes from Verrucomicrobiales bacterium, assembly GCA_007125835.1. GTDB lineage: Bacteria > Verrucomicrobiota > Verrucomicrobiia > Verrucomicrobiales > SLCJ01 > SLCJ01. The sequence goes on from SLCJ01000370.1 coordinate 1,850, forward strand.
TTTCGTATCCGTCGCCTCACGCTCCGATCATCCCGAACGACGAGTTCGATGGGAAATCCGGCGCGGGTCCGTATGGGGACTTTGTCTACGAAACCGACCACTCGATTGGGCAACTGCTCGACACGCTCGAGGAAAGCGGACAGGCCGACAATACGATTGTGGTGTTTTCAGCAGACAATGGTGCGGAATACTACGCATACGAGCGCGATGCGAAATACGACCACTGGTCGTCGGCACCATTCCGCGGGCTCAAGCGCGATATTTATGAAGGCGGACACCACGTGCCATTCATCATCCGCTGGCCGGGGGTGACCCAGCCGGGGTCGGTGTCGAACGCGCTGATCGCGCAACTGGATTTGATGGCGACCTTCGCGGCATTGGTCGGCGCCGAGATCCCCGAAGGGGAGGCCATCGATTCGTTCAATCACCTGCCGTATCTGATGGGCGAGACGAAAGCTCCGCGCACTCAGATGGTGCACAATACCCGGAAGGGCCATTATGCCATCCGGGATGGCGACTGGGTCCTCATCGACGCGGAAAGCGGCATTGTTGGCGGCCCTAGACGGCACCCCCCCGAGGCTTGGATGCAGAAGCATGGCTACGCTGCCGACGACGGCCAGCCGGTGAAATTGTATAATCTGAAGGAGGACATAGGCCAACGGCTCAATCTGGCGGCGGAGCACCCGGAGCGCGTGGCGGAAATGCAGGCCTTACTGAAGCAAATTCGCGAGTCGCATTACCCGGAGTGGGCCCGATGAGGCGCCCAAATCCCCCCATCATCTCTACTTCCTAATCCTAATCCCGATATCTCGTTGCGGCTTGTTTTATGTCTGGCCAGAGCTTTCGCGCATTGAAAGCCTGTTTTGACCGGGAGATAAACCCGCTTGCTACAAAAGATTAAAAACCTATTTAAACCTCCACGGCTGATCAACATTCCCGAGTCCGGCCGTCTGCCGCCCCAACCCAAAAGTCACCATGATTCCCCGCGCCGCCTCGCAAGTTCTCACGCTGCTCTCCGCCATCCTCATGATCCCGGTTTCCCATGTCCACGCAGGACACTCTCTGGCAGGCACATGGCGCTTCGCCCTCGATCCGGACGACGCCGGCCTCACCGCCGCATGGTGGCGCACTTCCGATGCATTGGAGGAAACCATCCCACTGCCCGGCACCACCGACCTCGCCGGCAAGGGCGAACGCCAAACCACCGCGCCCGACGGCGAACACCACCTCACCCGCGAATTCCACCACCTCGGCCCGGCATGGTTCCAACGCGATATCAACATCCCTGAATCCTGGCAGGGCCGCCGCATCGAACTGACGCTCGAACGCGTGATGTGGCAAAGCCGCGTCTGGATCGACGACCGCGAAATCTCCCCCCCCGCCGATTCGCTCTGCGTGCCCCACCTCCACTCGCTCGGTCGCGTCGGCACCGACATCGCGCCGGGCACCCGCCGCCTCACCCTGCGTATCGACAACTGCATGATCCACCCGATCGGCGACAAGGGCCACGCCTACGGCGACCAAATGCAAAGTATCTGGAACGGCGCTGTCGGCAAAATCTCCCTCCGTCCCATCGCCCCCGGCGAACTGCTGCAAGCCCGTCTCTTCCCCGATGCGGAAAACCAAACCATCCGCGCCGAACTGACACTCGAACCCGGTTCCTCAGACCAGCGCCCCGCCGGAACCATCACGGTCCGCGATTCCGACGGCCGCGAAATCACCCGCCGCCGGTGGCAGGCCGATCCCGGGCAAACCACCCACGAAACCACCATCAACCTCGACACCCCACCGCGCCTCTGGAGCGAGTTCGAACAACCGCTCTATCAGGTCGAAATCAGATCTTCCGCCGCGCTCGATGACACATCTCCCTGGCGCGAGCGCATCGGTTTCCGCACCATCTCCCGCGTCGGCCAGCGCCTCGCCATCAATGGCCAGCCCTCGTTCTTCCGTGGCAACCTGGAATGCGCGGCCTTCCCGCTCACCGGCCACCCGCCGGTCGATGTCGAAAGCTGGCGTCACATCTGGCAGGTCTATCGCGAGCACAACCTGAACCATGCCCGCTTCCACTCGTGGTGCCCGCCGCGCGCCGCCTTCGAGGCCGCCGACGAACTCGGCATCTACCTCCAGGTCGAGGCCCCGATCTGGATGGACCACTGGATGGCCGGCCCCAACCCGCGCCCGGAAATGGAAACCGCCGGCCACCCGCAAGGCCTCGGCAGAAACGACCGGACCAACGATGAATTCGCCCGCGCCGAAATCCGCCGCATCCTCGACACATTCGGCAACCATCCGTCTTTTGTCCTGTTCTGCATTGGCAACGAACTCGGCACCTCGGATTTCGACGTCATCGGCCCGTGGATGGCCGAGGCCCGCGCCCACGACCCGCGACGGCTCTACGCCGCCTCCACCGCCCGTACCATCACCCCACACTGCGAATACAACGCCACCCACCACATCCCCGGCATCGGTCCCTGCCGCGCCCGCTTCAGCGCCGACACCCGCTGGAACTACGAGGAAACCTACGCCCAAGCCCCGGTCCCCATCCTCGCCCACGAAACCGGCCAGGTCCCGGTCTATCCGGATTGGAATGAACTCGCGAAATTCACCGGCCCGCTCAAACCCTTCCGCCTCGAAACCATGCGCGAACAGGCCCGCGCCAATGGCATCCTCGACGATGCCGCCGACCTCCGCGCCGCCTCCGGCGCGCTCAACCGCCTGCTCAACCGCGAGGAACTCGAGGGCTACTTCCGCACCCCGTCCTGCGCCGGATTCCAATTGCTCTCGATGCAGGATTTCACCGGCCAGGGCGAGGCGCTCGTCGGCTGGCGTGATATCTTCTTCAACGACAAAGGCACCACCGACCCCGCCGATTTCCGCCAGTGGTGCGCCCCCACCGTGCCCCTGCTCGAAATCTCCAAACGCATTTGGCAAACCCACGAGACCCTCACCGCCACCACCCTCATCCACCACTCGGGCCAGGAACCGGAAAAACATATCGCCCTCCGCTGGTCGCTCACCAATCCGCACGACAATCGCGAACTCGCCTCCGGCACCCTGCCCGCCACCACCGTGAAACCCGGCGATGTCGCCCACGCCGGGGGGATTTCCATCGATCTGCGACACATCACCGCCCCCGCCGAACTCCAACTCACCCTTGCCGCCGAGGGCCGGGAGGAGATCCGCAATTCCTATCCACTGTGGATCTTCCCGGAAACCATCGACCCATCCATCCCGGATGATATCCTCCTCACCGACGACTGGCCGGCCGCCAAAGCCGCCCTCGCCGGCGGCCGCCGCGTGGTGTTTTTCACCGACCGCGTCGGCCAACCCGGAGCCACCGGCCTGGCTTCCTGGCGGCCGCTCTACTGGTCGGTCCCCTTCTTCCCCGGCCAACACTCGCAAACCCTCGGCCTGCTCGTCCGCAAGCACCACCCGGCATTCAACTCCTTCCCCACCCCCGCCTTCAACGACTGGCTCTGGCATGACATCTGCGCCGGAGCAAAAGGCTTCGATCTCACAGGCCTGGTCCCAGAAAGCTGGAAACCTATCGCTCAACCGGTTAGTGATTTCCATCACAACCGCAAACTCGCCTCGCTCTTCGAACTGCGCGCCGGCCCCGGCAAACTGCTCGTTTCCGGCTATTCGCTCGCCACCGATCGCGCCGCCA
>SLCJ01000350.1 GCA_007125835.1 Verrucomicrobiales bacterium
CACGCGTTTTTCCACCGCCCCGGCCGACTCGAATCCGGCGGCGCGCTTTTGCTGGATTCGCCATCGCCCGCCAGCCTGATGTGGAACCCGGCCAGGCGGGAACTGACCGCCCAGGATCCGCTCGCCGCCTGCACCCGCGACCTCGCAACAATGGCCGATACCCTCGAACCCACCGTCGGCCCCGCTCTCAAAGGCATCACCCGCGAGGCCCGCCTCACTATTCCGATGTCCGGTGCCGATGATCCCGACGACCGCTATCGCGGCGCGCCTTCCAGTCTAACCCTTCCCGTCACTGATTAATATGATGACAAAAAAAACCATACAAGTGTTATTCGTTCTGCCGGTTTTCCTGGTGCCATTCGCTACGCCGAAGCTTGATGCTGCACCGCTGCTGGCGCATTACCGATTTGACAACGCGGCGGACTTCACGCCGTCCACTGGCGATGCCATCACGGATTCGTCCGGCAACAACCGCCACGGCACCGAGGGCTCGAACATCACGTGGAGTGCGGATGGCGTGCGCGGCGGCGGGATTCTGACCAGCGCCGCGACCAACGGGCCGCATTTCTCGGTCGCGTTTCCTTCGGGCCTGATCGCGGGTGACAGTTTCACCATTAGCTTCTGGGTGAGGACCGGTGCCACCGGAACAGCCGACAATTGGAAGGATTGGGGACGGCTGGATTTCTCGGATGGCACGACGACACAGCATGCGCAATTGCGCAGCCTGCCTGTGGCTGCGCCGAACAATGGTGGATTCTATTTTCGCGATCCTGCCTACGAATTCTGGCCGAGAAACAGCACGGTCAATATCAAGGACAATCAGTGGCACATGGTCACAACGGTGGTCGATGGCACGACGCTGACGCTGTATATCGACGGCGGCAATGCGGTGACATTCACCGATTATCCTCGGGGATCGGCGTTTTCACTTGTCGGTCTGCGCATCGGCAATGGCAACAACACCAGCGTCGGCGCTATAGGCACGGTTTCGCTGGCTGGATCGCTCGACGAGGTGCGGCTCTATGGCGGGCCGCTGAGTGCGGCGGCGGTTTCGCAATTGTATGCGGCGACATTGGCGGATGATGAGCGTTTTGAGTGGGATCCGGCGGCGGCGGACAATGCCTGGCTTGATGCGGCGAACTGGACCGGTGGCGACCCGCCACGGGCACCCGGCGAAACAGGCGATCCTGGATCCGCCAATGACGATCTGGCGATGATCGGCGCATTCGCGTTCGATGCGGAAGACGGGCTGAATATCGACATGGATGCCGCCGGCGCTGCGCTCGCCCTCGGCGCGATCTGGAGCGATCCAACCGGTGCCGACGCACTGCGAATCCGTAACGCCTCGGCGACTCCCGGCGTGCTCCGTCTGAATGGCCAGTCCGTCGCAGGCGAGGGCGGCACGATCCTGCGGGTGGAGGGCGCGGCTGACTTCACCATGGATGGCACGCTTTCTCTCGGGTTGGGCCAAGCCACCAATGTGGTGCATGTGGCGGCCGGACGCCGTGCCCACATTGCCGCCGATCTGCTGCCAACCCACCCATCCGCAGGATTGACTCTGGATGGCGCCGGCACGCTGGTTCTCACCGGTGACAATTCGTATCGGGAAGGCACGATTTTGCGCGGCGGAATGTTAGAGGTGGAGAACATATCCGATACGTCGCCGAGCCAGATGGGCATCACCGGAGGATCGAACAGCAGGCTGAGTATCGTCGGCGGTGCGCTGCGATACACCGGAACCGGCGCGCAATCGACAACCCGAAGGTTCTGGGCGGATGCGGGCACCGCGTCCATCGAGATTGCCGAACCCGGCGCGAGTCTGACGCTCTCTCCGTCCGCCGGCACGCGCTCGCGTCCCTTTACCAAGGACGGACCCGGAACGCTGGTGATGAATGGCGCGTTCTCCGGCGCGGCATTGCTCGACGTGACGGCCGGCACGCTGACACTCGGCGCGACGAACACCCACGTCGGCGATACCCGCGTGGCCGACGGCGCGGTGCTCGAGGCCACGCAACCGCTGGCGCTTCAAAACAGCACGACGGTCGTGGAGTCAGGCGGGCTGGTGAGGTTGATCGCCGGCACGCCTTCCTCTTTTCCCATTGGCGCGCTCGATGGGGCGGGGGTGATCGAAGCGGCCGGACACAATTTGACCGCCGGTGGCAATGGCCGCGATACCCGGTTCACGGGGAGCCTCACTGCGGCGGCGTTGAGAAAATCAGGTGCTGGCATGCTGCACCTCGATGCCGGAGGTTCTTTCGGTGCGTTGACGCTGGACGGGGGCACACTGGCTATCGGCAGCAATCCAGGGTTTGCCGGTGACACGATCACGCTGCAACAAGGCACGCTGCGCTTGCTCGACGGCGGCAATTCAAACAAATCGATCATTCTTGAAGGCGATGCAACGGATGTCGCGATCGATCTCGGGGTGGCGCTCGACTATCTGATTGTCGCCGGTGGCGGTGGCGGCGGTGGTCGCGATTCGAGTGGCGGCGGCGGTGCGGGCGGCGTGCTCACCAACGTCGGTGCGGACGACCTGCCAGGGGTGTTTGCGGGATCGGCCCTGCCGGTGCGTGTAGGGGATGGCGGAATCGGCGGGGTGAATACCGCGCGCGGTGGCAATGGCCAGCCGTCGATGCTCGGCGGCCACGTTGCCGTCGGTGGCGGTGCCGGCGCACCCTACAATGGCCCGGCCGCAGCCGGTGGTTCGGGTGGTGGTGGTGGCCGTGAAGGAGCGGCCGTGCCAGGTGGGGCCGGTACACCCGGCCAGGGGTTTGCCGGCGGCGCGGGAAGCAGCGGCAACAATGCCGGGATCGATTCCGGCGGCGGAGGCGGCGGCGCGGGGGAGACCGGCGAAACCGCACGCAAGAGCGTTGGCGGCGGCAAGGGTGGGGATGGATTGCAAATCGATATTGACGGAACACCTCGGATGTTTGGCGGTGGTGGTGGCGGCACCCCGCATCGCAACACTCCCGCGCTGCCCAGCGGCGGCGGCGGTGCTGGCGGCGGCGGCGACGGAGCCGTTCCTTTCGGCCCGGTCAACGACGGGCTCGCCAATACCGGTGGCGGCGGCGGTGCCTCGCGCGGAGCCGATGCTGCGACATGGGTTGGCGGAAAAGGTGGATCGGGGATTGTCATTGCCCGCTATCCGGGCGAACCTCGTGCCACCGGCGGAACGATCGCTGCGGGCACCGGCAGCGCCGAAGGCTACACCATCCACACCTTCACCGAGACAGGTGATCATCTGCTCGATTTTAACCTGATTCAGAGGGTCGAGCAGCCGATTGCCGGACCCGGTGGGTTCACATTCACCGGCAGCGGCACCCTGTTGCTTGCCGCCGACAATGAGTATCTGGGCGATACCCGCGTTGCCAGTGGAACCTTGCAGGTTGGCGATGGCGGAAACACTGGCACACTCGGAGCAGGTGCGGTGACGGTAGACGGCATGATGGTGATTCGGCGCGCCGACCCATTCCTTCTGGGCCAGATGCTGGCGGGAGACGGCACACTTGTCCATGCCGGGCCGGAATCACTCACGCTCACGGCGGAGAACCCCTTCACCGGCGACATCGTCGTCCAGGATGGCGGTCTTGTGCTGGCGGAATCCGGCACACTTACGTTCCGAATCGGGCGGCATTCCGTCAGCAACCGCATCACCGGCGCGGGCACGGCGACGATCCACGGCACGTTCCATTTGTGGCTCGCAGACGGACCGCTTCGCATCCATGGATCCTCGTGGATCCTTAGTGAGACCGCCGCCACCACATTCGGCCCGGCCTTTGCCATCACCAGCGACCTCGGTAGCTTTACGCGCGCCGACAACGGCCGCCACGTGCTCGAAGCCGACGGCCAGCGGTGGACGTTCGACGAATCCACCCGGACGCTCACCCTTTCCGCACCCGAGCCGGGAACATTCACCGAGTGGATCGACGGCTATTTCCCTGGTGAGATCGGTGGCCACATCACCGGTCCGCGCGCCGATCCGGATGGTGACGGGCTGGCGAATATCGTCGAGTTCATCCTCGGCGGGCATCCAAACCAGCCGGATACCGCCATCCGCCCTGAGGCGGCGCGCGTGACCAACCCGAACGGCCTGCCCGAAGGGGAATTCCTGCGCTTTTCCTTCCGTCGCACCAGCGCCTCACACGACGCCGGGGTCGAACCGCTGGTCCAATTCTCCGAGGACCTCGAAACCTGGCATGCCGCCGACGATGCCGAGCACGGCGTAACCATGGCTGTGACACCCGACGGCCATGGTCCGGGCGTCGACCGCGTCGATGTGTTCATCCCGGCGGCGGCTGAAAGCAGGATGTTCGCGCGCCTTGGCGGTATCGACACCCGCCCACCCGGCGACCCCGACGCGCCGCCGCTGATGCTTGAGTTCGGCGTGATCAGCGACGTCCATTTCGGCTACTTCCCGGATGCCACCGCACACCTTCAGGATTTCATCGACGACATGCACGCATGGGATCCGGACTTCATCATCCAGCTTGGTGATTTCTGCCGACCCGAGGCGGCCAGCAACAACTTCATGGCCCTTTACAACTCGTGGCCCGGCCCGAAATATCATGTCATCGGCAACCATGAGCGCGACGGCGGCTACACCTTCCAACAGGCTGCCGACTACTGGGGCATGCCCGGCCGCTACCACACCTTCGACGAGGGGCCGGTCCGCGGGATTGTGCTCGATGGCAACGAACCGGGAGGCACCGGCAGCGGATACGCCGCATTTGTCGGCCCGGCACAGCAGGACTGGCTCGCCGCGCAACTTGCCGCCACCGACCGCCCTGTGGTCATCTTCATCCACCAGCCGATCGAATTTCTGGAAAATGGCGACCAAGTGCGCGCCATCCTGGAGGCGGCCGAAGCGGAGCGTCCGGGCGTGGTGCTGGCGGTGATCGCCGGCCACCGCCACCGCGATTACGTTCTCGAAATCAACAACATCCCTTACATTCAGATCAACAGTGCCGCCTATTATTATTTCAGCGGACGCGTCGATTACAGCGACTCGCTCTGGGCGCGCGTGAGCCTCGACTTCGAAACACGCCAACTGCGCATGGTCGGACGCGAAGGGGCATGGGCCACCACCGACCCGTGGCAGCGCGGTGCCTCGGAAGCCGCCCACCCGCGCGATGAAGTCCGCCCAGCCATTTCCGACCGCATCCTCACCATCCGTGAGGAATCCGCCGCCATGGCCTATGACGCATGGCAAAACACGACTCCGTGAACCCCCATTTTCCAAGAACATGAGATCAAAAGTGACCAAGCTGGAGTAGCCCAAAAGAAACAAAATCGTAAAAAAATGAGATTTTTCTTGTTTTGATTGGCGAAATTTGGCACGATGTGGCTTGAGAAGAAAAAAAATCCCAAATTAAGCAATGAAGCCAGCTGTCGTTTTTGCCCTTCCATCCATGTTTCTGGTCGTTTTTTCAGGGCTGTGCGCCACCTCTCAGGTGCGGGCGCAATTCCTGAGCCTGGACGATCTGTCGATCTATTACGATTTCGAGGAGAC
>SLCJ01000310.1 GCA_007125835.1 Verrucomicrobiales bacterium
GGCCTGCCCGTGCACGCGGCCATGATGTCCCGCTTCGAGACGGTGTCGCCGACGGACACCTTGCAGACCGCCGTCGACCGCCTGCTTGCGGGTGCGCAGCACGATTTTCCTGTGGTGGATGGATCGGGGGCGATCCGCGGGCTGCTCACGCGTTCCGACTTGGTGGCAGCTCTGGCGGAGCACGGGGCGGGGCATCCCGTTTTCGATGTGGCGCTGCCGGACCCGCCGACGGTGGCCGCCGATGCGCCCTTGAGCCAGGCGCTGGAACAGATGGCCGCCGACGCCTCGGAAACCCTGCTGGTGGTGGATGCCGATAACGAGGGGCGCCTGGCGGGCATGCTCACCCGAAGCAACCTGGCCGAGCTACTGATGGTGAGGCGTGCTGTGGAATCGAAGGTGGGACGCTGATTCCGTGCGGTTCTCCCGAAAATCGTTCGCGAAATAGTTCGTTCGCCATCGCTTGCTCTTGCGTGCGGCAGCAACTTGCGCTAGATACGGCGCTGTGCCCAAGTTTGAAAAGAAGATCACCCTGGAAGAAAGAAGCGAATTGGTCCGCCGCGCGCTGGCTGGCGAGAATATGGCCCAGCTGGGACGTGAATTTGGCGTGACAAGAGCCTACGTTTCCCTGCTGCGCCAGCAGGCCCGCGACCCGGATGGTTTTGAGCGAAAAAAGCGCGCCCAGCTCGACCGGATCCTGACGAAGCGGCTCAGCGAGGCGGAGCGGGCTGTGTTCGTGCGTGAATTGCGGACATCCGTGCCCTCGAGCCGGGTGCCCGGTTCCACCGCCACGATTTGGACCGTAGACGAGGCCCGCGATCTCGCCGATCACCTCTACGGGAAGAAGCCGGGCCGCCGGTTCCTCCAGGAATGTCTCAACGAAGCGCTTAAGGCCCGCGGACGGGCCTGATGTGGCGCACCTCCCCACTCAGCCCGCCCTGCGGCCGCTTTTTCCTTCCCAATCATGGAGCAGCACCGGAATGCTCGGTCCTTCACCTGCGACGATTCGCATGAACGGGACGCCCGCGCCGCAGGATACGGGGTGGTGTGCGGCATCGACGAAGCGGGGCGGGGGCCGCTGGCTGGTCCGGTGGTGGCGGCGGCGGTGGCCCTGCCGGATGTCGGCTGGCCTTCGGGTTTGAACGATTCGAAAAAATTGAGTGCGGCGAGGCGGGAGGCCCTCTTCGTGGAGTTGACTTCGCACCCCGGTGTTTGTTGGGTGGTGAAATTTGCCTGGCCCGATGAGATCGCGGCGCTCAACATTCTCGGGGCCACGCGCGCGGCGATGCGGCGATGCGCCGCGCAGCTGACGCCGCAGCCGGACTTTGCGCTGATCGACGGCTTGCCTGTCCCCGACTTTCCGGTGCCTTCCGAGGCGCTGGTCAAGGGCGACGCCCGCTCGGTGTCCATCGCCGCCGCCAGCATCCTGGCCAAGGTGGCCCGGGACCGGTATATGAAGGAGGCGGCTGGGATCCACCCCGGATACGGTTTCGAGAAGCACAAGGGTTATGGCACGAGGGAACACTTGGAAGCGCTGGAGCGGCTCGGGCCATGCGCGATCCACCGCCGCGGGTTTGCTCCCATTGAGCGATTTTTCCCATAGCTCATCTTCTCGAAAGCCCCCTGTTTCCTTGGTGTTTGCAATTTTTTTGGCACTACGCCAAGAAAAAGCTGGCAATACTCCTCATTTTTGACGAATTTATCTGCCCCTTGCCCGCTTGTGCGGCGTTTCGACCTCAAAACAGACTTACGTCTCCCCCACATGCCTATGTCCGACTCCCGTTCCACTACCTCGCCCGGCTGGCCGCAGCCCCAGGGCCTCTGGCATCCTTCGCAGGAGAAAGATTCCTGCGGCGTTGGCTTCATCGCCCACCTCAAAGGCGAGCGCTCCCATGACATCATCGTCAAGACTCTGACGATGAATGCGAACATGGACCACCGCGGAGCCAGTGGAGCGGACCCGGACACCGGGGATGGCGCGGGCCTGCTGGTGCAGATGCCGGACAAATTCCTGCGGCGGGAGATGGCAGCCCGCGATCTGGAGCTGCCGCCGGAGGGGGATTACGGGGCTGGATTCGTGTTTCTCTCCCCGGAACCCAGCGAGCGCGAGGCGGCGATGCAGGTGTTCGAGCATGTGATCCGCGAAGAAGGGCAGCGCTTCCTCGGCTGGCGCACTGTGCCCACCCGCAGCGCGATCCTCGGCAAGACATCCGGGCGGTATGAGCCGGCAATCCGCCAGATTTTCATTGGTCGCGGCCCGGACGTGACCGACCTGATGGATTTCGAGCGGCGGCTCTACATCATCCGTCGGCGCGTCACCTCGTCGATCCGACGCAACGAGCTTCCCAATAAATTCTCCGACGTGCACGGAAACCGTGCCAATGAGTTTCCCGGAGGCGGGTATTTCTACATCAGCAGCCTCTCCGCCCGGACCATGGTCTACAAGGGCATGCTCACGCCCTGCCAGCTTGCAGAATACTTTCCGGATTTCCACGATCCCGATTTCGAGTCGGCGCTGGCCCTGATGCACACCCGCTTCTCGACCAACACGTTTCCGAGCTGGGCGCGCGCGCACCCCAACCGCTTCATCGCACACAACGGCGAGATCAACACCGTGATGGGCAACTCGAATTTCATGCGCGCCCGCCAGGGGCTCTGCTCGAGCCCGCAATACGGCGACAAGGTGAAAAGGCTGTTCCCCGTGATCAACGAGGATGGCTCGGACTCGGCGCGGTTCGACAATGCGCTTGAGTTCATGCACTTCGGTGGCTACGACCTCGTCCACGCAGTGATGATGATGATCCCGGAGCCCTGGGAGCGCCACACGCTGATGGACGAGGACAAAAAAGCCTTCTACGAATTCCATGCATGCATGATGGAGCCGTGGGACGGTCCGGCCTCGATCACCTTTTCCGATGGCACGCAGATTGGAGCCGTACTCGACCGCAACGGTCTGCGCCCCAGCCGCTACTATGTCACCGAGGACGATCTCGTCATCATGGCCTCGGAGGTGGGTGTCGTGCCGGATCTCGATCCCTTGTCGGTGGTCGAGAAAGGGCGCCTTCGTCCCGGACGGATGTTCCTCGTCGATATGAAAGAGGGCCGAATCGTCCCCGACGAGGAGGTCAAGAGCCGGGTTTATTCCGCCAAACCATACAAAAAGTGGCTGGATGAGAACCGCCTTTTCCTTGAAAATCTGCCCGAGCCAGAAGCCCCGAAAGAGGTCGAGCCGGAGCGGGTCCGCCAGCGCCAGATCGCCTTCGGATACACCTATGAGGATCTGCGCATGGTCCTCGGGCCCACCGCCTCGACGGGCGTACAGCCGATCTCCTCGATGGGTAACGACACGCCGCTGGCGGTGCTGTCGCAAAAACCAAAACACCTCTATCAGTATTTCAAACAGATCTTTGCGCAGGTGACCAACCCGGCGCTGGACTGCATCCGCGAGGAACTGGTCACCGCCACCGAGACATTCATCGGCTCGGAGGGCAATCTCCTCGACCCCGGCCCGCATAGCTGCCGCATGATCCGCCTGGAACAGCCGCTGCTCGACAACCGCCAGCTCGCGCGCCTTCGCGAAGTGCGCGCCTCCGGGTTCGAATCGGCCACGCTAAACGCCCTTTTTCCCGCTGCGGAGGGCGGACGCGGTTTGACTGCCGCACTGGAACGCCTCTGCCGCCAGGCCGAGGAAGCCATCGAGTCAGGATGCAATATCCTGATCCTGTCCGACCGGAATATCGATGCGGCAAACGCCGCCATCCCGACGCTGCTCGTAACCGGAGCGCTGCACCACCACCTCGTCCGCGCGGGAACGCGCACGCTGGTTTCACTGGTGCTGGAGACCGGCGAGGCCCGCGAGGTACACCATTTTGCCACCCTGATTGGCTACGGTGCCGACGCCATCAATCCCTACATGGCCTTCGACTCGATCCATCGCATGATCGAAGACCGCATGATCGACATTGATTTCGACAAAGCCGTCAAACAATACCTCAAAGGCTCGATCAAGGGGGTGGTCAAGACCATGGCCAAGATGGGCATTTCCACCGTCGCCTCCTACCGCGGCGCACAGATCTTCGAGACAATCGGGCTGTCGACCGAGCTGGTTGAGCGTTACTTCACCGGCACATCGAGCCGGTGCGAGGGCGCGGGGATCGATCAGATTGCCGAGGAGGCGCTGGTCCGCCACCGCGTGGCATTCCCGGAACGGCACATCGATGCCGAAGACCGTGCGCTCGATCCGGGCGGCGTCTACCAGTGGCGCAAAGATGGCGAGTATCACCTTTTCAACCCGGAAACCATCCACCTCCTGCAGAAGGCGGTGCGCACCGGTTCCTACGAGGTATACAAGGAGTATGCGGCGAAAGTGAACGAGAAAAGCGAGAACCTGTCCACGCTGCGCGGACTGATGCGTTTTCGCAATCGACGCCGACCCGTGCCAATCGAGGAGGTGGAACCGGTGGAAGCCATCACGCGCCGCTTCAAAAGCGGTGCCATGTCCTGGGGATCAATTTCGAAAGAGGCCCACGAGACCTTGGCCATCGCCATGAACCGGATTGGCGGAAAATCCAACACCGGCGAGGGCGGAGAGGATCCCGAACGCTTCAAGCCGCTTCCCAATGGCGACAGCAAACGCTCGGCCATCAAGCAGGTGGCATCCGGGCGCTTCGGGGTGACCGGAGAATACCTGGCCAATGCCGACGAAATTCAAATCAAGATCGCCCAGGGTGCAAAGCCCGGAGAGGGTGGGGAGCTGCCCGGCTCGAAGGTCTATCCCTGGATTGCCAAGGTCCGCTACTCGACACCCGGCGTGGGCCTGGTCTCTCCGCCGCCGCACCACGATATCTATTCCATCGAGGATCTCGCCGAGTTGATCCACGACCTCAAGAATGCCAACCCACAAGCCCGCATCAACGTCAAACTTGTGGCCGAGGTGGGTGTGGGCACCATCGCCGCCGGCGTGGCGAAAGCTCATGCCGACGTGATTCTAATCTCCGGACACGACGGCGGCACCGGAGCCTCGCCGTCCTCGTCAATCTTCAATGCCGGCGCCCCGTGGGAACTCGGACTGGCCGAAACCAACCAAATCCTTCTGCTCAACGACCTTCGCAGCCGCGTGGTCCTGGAGACCGACGGACAACTCAAAACTGGACGCGATGTCGCCGTGGCGGCTCTCCTCGGAGCCGAGGAATACGGGTTTGCCACCGCACCTCTGGTGACCATGGGCTGCTTGATGATGCGCGTGTGCCAGAAGAATACCTGCCCGGTCGGCGTGGCCACCCAGGACCCCCGCCTGCGCAAAAACTTCACCGGCAAACCCGAACACGTAGTCAATTTCATGACCTTTGTGGCCATGGAAATGCGCGAGACCATGGCCGAACTCGGCTTCCGCACGATTGATGAAATGGTCGGGCGCGTCGACTGCCTCGACACCCGCGAGGCCACCGATCACTGGAAAGCCGCCGGTGTGGATCTCACATCGATTTTCCA
>SLCJ01000071.1 GCA_007125835.1 Verrucomicrobiales bacterium
CAGCTCGAACTTGAATTTTTCATCCGCCCAGACGAAGCCATCAAAGCCCTGTGCGGCACAGTGCGCCAGTGGGAGGAAGGGGCCGACCTTTCCCAACCCGCCGAGGACTGGGGATGGGAAATGTGGCACCGTTACTGGACCGAACAACGCCTGCAATTCTGCCGCGATGTCGGCCTGCCCGCCGATTCCCTCGAACTCTACTGGCAGAAAGAAGACGAACTGGCCCACTACGCCAAAGCCACCGTCGACATCATGTTCCGCTTCCCCTTCGGCGTGCAGGAACTCGAGGGCGTGGCGGCGCGCGGCGACTACGACCTGCGCCAGCACCAGGCCCACAGCGGCAAACCACTCGAAGTCTTCGACGAAGAGGTGAAAGCGGCCTTTGCCAAATGGAGCGATGATCAACGCGAAGCCCTCGTCCAACGAAAGATCGCCGAAGACGCCGACGCCGGGGATGCTGCGAGCGGCCCCGAAGCCGTCCGCGCCTGGTGCGAGCGCCTCTTCAAAGGATTCTATCTTCCGCACGTCATAGAGCCATCGGCAGGTCTCGACCGGCTCGCCCTCGCCGTGCTCGCCGCCGCTTACTGCGAGGAGGAATCCACCGATGCCAAAGGAAAAACCGAGCGCAAGACCGTCATGCGCCTGCACCCCAAGGTGGCCCCGGTAAAAGTCGGCATTTTTCCGCTGCTCAAGAACAAGCCCGAACTCGTCGCCAAAGCGAAAGAAGTCCACAACCTGCTACGCCGCCGCTTGACCTGTTTCTATGACGAAGGAGGATCGATCGGCCGGCGCTACGCGCGCCAGGATGAAATCGGCACCCCCTTCGGCGTGACCATCGATTTCGACACCCTCGGCAATGAAAATCCAGACCTCGCCGACACCGTAACCGTGCGCGAACGCGACGGCGGCACCCAACACCGCATCCCCATCAATGGCCTCGCCGACTGGCTGGCCGAACGCATCGGCTGAGATCCGGAGTCTGTCCATGGATCTATTCATGGTCAAATCAGACGAGCTTCACCGAAGCCAATCAACTGAAAGCAGCAGACATCAACGACAGCTGCGCTCGCAAGCGTCCTTTCAGGACGCGTTCTGCAATGGGGAATTTTCCCGGCGTTGAAACTCCGGGCTTTGTGCATTGGCCCTTTCAGGGCAAATTGCGGGCGTGACTTGCAGCACTGCACAGCATCCATGGCTGCCATTCTTTAATTTCAGAGGGGATGATTGGCGACCGGAGAGTGTTGATTCCAGATTGCGAATAAACCGGGATCGAAATCGCTATCGCCATCGCTATCGATCCGGATGGTTGCCTGGCCTGGTTTGGCTAGACATTTGCTTGCTCCGTCACTGTTTCCCTTCGCAGGAAGGCGACCCACGATCACCTCCTCGTTGGCGTTTTTATTTGATGGCTCTGTAGGACCGCTGGCCGCAGCGGTCACGCAAATGAGGATGCTAAATGGGGGCGACGTGTGGGGGTGGTTGATCGTTGGTGGTAATGATCGGCGATCAAGGAGTGTGGATTCTCCTTCGCCACGGCATCGGAGGACCGCATTTTGATTGCGGATGTATGCGAGCACGGAGGGTGCGCTTTTGCTGGTGGCGGGTGCGGTGGCACCTCGGGAATCCCAACGGGATTCTGTTTCGAAGCCCGGGGTTGGGCCGCGCAGCGGGCCTACCCCGGGTGCCACCGCACACCTGAATTTCTACCCCAACGGGGTTGCGTTCCGGGAGACGGGGGGAACGTCACGATCCACGCAACCTGTCAGGCCTGAAAAAGTCCGAAGGTCGCAGACATCCGCTACAGAGGATGCTGCGCGGTTGCGGCCGCAAGTCGGTGGCACACGGCAAAGCCGCTCACGCTACCCGCGGAGCCTATTGAATCCCCTGTAGCGGCGTCTCTATGAGCGTCGGACTTTTTTCGGGAGCAGGGAACGGGTGGAAGATCTGGCTAACCACTGATTCCTGGGTGGTTCTCTTCCGGACCGCGGATCTTTAGTCTGCAAAAGTTGCCTTCCAATTTTTACTAGTGCCGAGAGCCACCAATTCAATCAGGCCCGATAGAGCCACTGCCAACACCATCGCTTTCTACCCTCGCCGCATCGCCGGCAAAGCGGCAGAGGACTGCACGCGCTCCAAGACGCTATCGCGCGGTGGCGGGGTGTCCGGATAATGGGGCGCTTGTAGATGGGGGAGATTGAAGTGGTGGAGGAAGAGCCGACCCACCGAAACACCGGGCGCCGCAGGCGCAAGCGATTCACCGGCTCACCGAGCGCCGCAGGCGCAACCGGCTCAAACGCCCACCAGCAGACGCGTCGGTTGCTCGATGGAGAGTTTGACTCGGGAGAGGAAAGTGACGGCTTCCTTGCCATCGACGATGCGGTGGTCGTAGCTCAGGGCGAGGTACATCATCGGCCGGATTTCGACTTTGCCATTCACGGCCACGGGTCGCTCCTGGATGGTGTGCATGCCGAGGATCGCGCTTTGGGGCGGGTTGAGAATGGGTGTACTCAACAGCGAGCCATACACACCGCCGTTGGAAATGGTGAACACACCGCCCTGCAAGTCATCCAAGGTCAGTTTGCCCTCCTTGGCCTTGGCGGCGTAGGCACCGATGTCCTTCTCGATTTCGGCAAAAGTCTTGCGCTCGGCGTCGCGGATCACCGGCACCACCAAGCCCTTGTCTGTACCCACCGCCACGCCGATGTCGTAGTAGTGCTGGCTGACCAGCTCGTTGCCTTCGAGGCGCGAGTTGATCTGCGGCACCGACTGCAGGGCATCGACCACGGCCTTCACAAAGAAACTCATGAATCCGAGTTTGATGCCGTGCCGCGCGACAAATCCCTCCTGAAGTTCGCGGCGCAGCCCCATCACGCCGCTCATGTCGCATTCGTTGAAAGTGGTCAGGATGGCGGCCTCTTGTTGAGCGTTGACCAGGTGGTTGGCGATCTTGCGGCGGAGCGGGGAGAGTTTTTTGCGGGTGACCCGCGAAGAATCGCCCTGGCCGCCTCCACCAGAAGCAGGCTTGGCTTCGGACTTGTCAGCCTGCCCGCCGGTGCGCCCAGCGAGCAAAGTCAAGTCGGGTAGGTTCCGGGACTCACCGGACTCTTTGCCTTTCGCTTCCTGTTTCGGTGCAGAGGACTTTATCTCTGTCGGCTGTTTATTCCCATCTTTGGATTGATCCTTTTCTTTCTCTCCGGAGCCAGCGGATTCCTCTTCTTTCTTTTGCTCCTCGTCCTTTTCTTTTTTCTCCTTCTCCTTCTCCTTGTCGCCGCCCTCCGATTTTCCACCATCCCCTGACTCCTCGGCCTCACCGATCCGCGCGATCACATCGCCAATCCCCACGTCCTCACCTTCGCCGACCACGATCGACAGCACGCCATCCGCCTCGGCCTCGAGGTCCTGCGATACCTTGTCGGTCTCCAGGGTGACAATCACCTCCCCTTTGGCCACCTGCTCGCCATCTTTCTTGTGCCACACTCCAATGGTGGCGCTTGTTACGGATTCTCCGGCTGACGGAACAGTGACTTCTTGGCTCATGGAATTTCAGATATTGGGTGGGGATGGAAACAGGTTTTGAAAAAGGTTCGCAGTGCCATATTGGCCTGCGGGAACAGGGATCAAAGGGTGAATGCCTCGGCAACCAAGCGGGCTTGCTCTTTGTTATGGATCGATTTGGCACCCACCGCCGTGCTTGCGCTGGCCACGCGCCCGGAGTAGCCCAGACGGCGCTTGCCGAGATCGCCGAGGAGGAAACGCATGTGCAGCCACGCCCCCATGTTAGCCGGTTCCTCCTGGCACCACAGCCAGCGGGCATCGCCATAGGGTTCGGTGAGTTTGGCAGCGAGGTCGCGGTGGAACGGGTAAAGCTGTTCCACGCGGATGATCGCCGTATCGGTGATCTTCTTCTCCTTCCGGAAAGCTACCAGATCGTAGTAAACCTTGCCCGAGCAGAAAACGACCCGCTTGACGTCGCCGGGTTCCGGCGCGCTGGGATCGGCAAGAAACTCCTGAAAATGTGTGCCGGACGCAAAATCATCCTCGAAAGACACACACTCGGGATGGCGCAGCAGGCTTTTCGGCGTCATCACGATCAATGGCTTGCGGAGTTTTCGCAGCGCCTGCCGCCGGAGCAGGTGGAAATACTGCGCCGGCGTGGTCGGATTGGCCACGATCATGTTATCCTGCGCGCAGAGCTGCAGATACCTTTCCAGACGGGCGCTGGAGTGTTCGGGCCCCATTCCCTCGTAGCCATGCGGCAGCAACAAGGTCACATTGCAGGGCTGCTGCCATTTGCTTTCCGCCGAGCTGATGAACTGATCGATGACCACCTGCGCGCCATTGGCAAAGTCGCCGAACTGCGCCTCCCACATCACAAGGTCATCCGGAGCCAACGCGGAATATCCATATTCGAAGCCGAGCACCGCCGCCTCCGAGAGCAAACTGTTGTAGATCCGGAACGAGGCCTGCCCCTCGCGGATGTGCTTGAGCGGAAACCAGCGCCTGCGTGTCTCCGCATCGTACATCACCGCATGGCGCTGGCTGAACGTGCCGCGGCGGCAATCTTGGCCCGAAAGCCGCACCCCGTGCCCTTCCACCACCAGCGCCGCCCAGGCAAGTGCCTCGGCATGCGCCCAATCAAATGGTCCCCCTTTCTCCGTGGCCTTTTCCCGCACCGGGAGGAACCGCTTTGCGAGCGTTGGGTTCATTCGGAACCCATCCGGCACCGCCACCAGGCGCCTGCCGTATTCGCGTAGTTCCCCTTTGTCCACTCCGGTATCCACCACCTCGTGCTCGTAGGGAGGCTGCTCGAAACTGGTCGATCCGCTGAAGGCGTCGATTTTGCCTTCTTTCTCGTATTCGCGCATCGTCGAATAACCCTCCTCCAGACGCCCCATGATCGAGGCCTCGATCTCACGCGCACGCTCTTCCGGCACGTCACCGTGCTCGGCCATGGCCTTGCGGAACAAATCGGCCACCGGGGGATGGGCGGAAATTTTGCGCGCCACCTGTGGTTGGGTGAAGGCCGCTTGGTCCGCCTCGTTGTGGCCCTGCCGGCGGTAACAAACCATATCGATCACCACATCGCGCCCAAAACGCTGGCGGTATTCCAAGGCCAGTGCCGCGGCAAACATCACCTCGAGGGGCTTGTCGCCATTCACGTGGATCACTGGCGCGTCGATCATCTTCGCCACATCGGTGCAGTAGTGCGACGAGCGGGCGTCGGCCGGCAGGGTCGTGAAGCCGATCTGGTTGTTGATGATCAGGTGGATCGTGCCGCCGGTGCGGTAACCCTTGAGCTGCGAGAAATTCAACACCTCGGCCACCGTGCCTTGACCCGCAAAAGAGGCATCGCCGTGTATCAGCACCGGAAGCACTCCCGAACGTTTCTCCCGGTCACCTGCCTGGCGCTGCCTCGCGCGCGCCATGCCAAGCACCACGGGATTCACCGCCTCCAGGTGGCTGGGGTTGGCCGCGAGCA
>SLCJ01000028.1 GCA_007125835.1 Verrucomicrobiales bacterium
CTGTGCCGCAGGTGTTACCTGACACAGGACACCCTGTTCCTGGCCGCGCACGATGATTTCGTCACCATGATGCGAAAACTGCGGGTGGCCTTGAAGAGAAGCCTGTCTTGATCACACGATGAACGACCTCAGATTTGCCAGCCGAGCCTGCCTTGCCCTGTCGCCCATCCTACTACTGGCCGGGGCCGCCGCGCAGGACGCGCCGGAAGCCAATTGGCCGGAGGGTGCCCGGGAGAAGGTCGATTCCTTGCTGGAAATCAAGGTGGAGGCGATGGGAATGCCCTCCACGCGGTCGTTGGAGGGCGAGTTGGGGCGTAGGGCCGAATCCCTGATGGATCAACTTGGTCCCCTCGTGTCAGATGACTCCGATTTTGATGCGATTCTCCGGATCAATGGAGATCAAGACATCCGCGCCAGAATCGCACTCTGGGCTGCGGATCGGCACCGACGGCCTGACGAGTATACCCGGTTCGCCAACTGGTATGTGAATTACCCCGACATGATGTATCCTATAGAGGGCACTCCGCTCGAACCAGATGAGGCACGCATGGCTTTTGATGAAGTCGTCGAGTATTTCTACAGACCAAAAAGAAAGACGCTTTGCCCTGAGTATTTGGCTACAGTCGAGCCTCGACTTTTTATGCCAAGACATTGGGGTCTTTCGCGTCCAAATCCGGTGGATGCGGACGACATGGTTGCCGGGAATCGCTACATTCTTGAATATTGCTTTTTTATGCCCCCGACCGGGAGGGCTTTTGGATTGGACACGTATCGTGCGCAACTTGCCCATGCGCTCTTGAATACAGTGTCTCCCGAGCAATCGATTGTTGTATTTCAGTCGGATGCCGATCTTCACACATTCGAAATCACGGTGGATCGAGATGTGCCAGGACACTGGTTTGGGCGTGATTTAGGAGCACACGTGAGAAACGACGAAAGCTACTGGTTTCTGATGAATCTTCCCGTCGTGCGCTCCTTTCGCGTGCTTTCTGAGCTGTCCATGGACGGGCGCAAGCAAGATTTCATCCGCGAGTCCTTCGCCAACGCCTGGGATCACGGGGCCGGCAGACGAAACTGGCGCTGGAGTTCATCCATTCAGTTTCCATGGAATGATGAGGCGCGGCTGCCCCATCATGCCGCGTGGCTTGAACTGGCAGGGCAGGACTGGGAGACATACCACGAGAAGGATTTCGCCAAGTGGATCAACAAGGCGCAACGTGTGAAAGAGACGCTACCGCCCGTCAATCCCGCGCCACTTCCCTTCGGCCCAGGCTAGCAAAGTTTGCGGGGACTGTGTATGGCGGTATTTGATTAGCTCCTGTTGACGCTCGACTAATCCGTGGTAAATTCTTGCTTTGCGCCTGAAACGAAACTTTGCTTGCTCGGCGGCGAGGTGCTCTGGCAGGCGAGGTGGCGTTTGTCGGTTGTTTCTTAATGGGTGTCTAAAATTGATCGTGATTTGAGGTGAGACGAACGACGCCCTCGAGGATTTGGGCAAGTAGCCCGGTGGGTTGGGGGTATTGATTTCGGCAACCGCCCTTGCAAAATGCGATCCCCGGGCGAGAATGCGCGTCCTGATGAACGAGCATTTTTCTCTCAATGCGCATGCCAAGACGAATTTGTTTTTGCGTGTGACGGGTCGGCGCGACGATGGGTTTCACGGCATCGAGACGCGGATGACACTTGTTTCGCTGCATGACACGCTGGATGTGCGGCCGGGGAGGCAGGGGCGTGGGCTGGAGCTTTCGGTGGAGGGGGCGGATTGGACGCCGGGCAAGGGAGAGCGCAATCTAGTGGAGCAGGCGTATGATGTGTATTGCGGGGAGCGGGGGTGTCGTCCGGATTTGCAGGTGACTTTGGTGAAGCGGATTCCGTCCGGGGCGGGATTGGGTGGGGGGAGCAGTGATGCGGCGGCGATGCTGCGCGCGCTGGACCGGGTGACGGGGGCGGAGGAAGACATGGCGGCGCTTGAGGAGATGGCGGCGGGGATTGGGAGTGATGTGGCGTTTTTCGTGCGTGGGCGGGTGTCGGATTGTTCGGGGCGCGGCGAGGTATTGAAGGCGATTGACGGGGAGCATGATTGGATTCTGCCGGTTGTGTTGCTCAAGCCTGGCTTTGCGGTGGCGACGGCGGATGCGTATTCGCGCTGGGCTACGTCGCGCGAGTTGCCCGGGGTGGCTTATCGTCCGCAGCTTTGTCCTTGGGGTGAAATGGTCAATGATCTGGAGCGGCCGGTGTTTGAGAAGTTTCCGCTGCTGGCTGAGATGAAAAGCTGGCTGCTGGGTCAGCCGGGTGTGCATGCGGCGCTGCTTTCGGGTTCGGGCTCGGCGATGCTGGCTGTGCTTTCCCGGCAGGAGGGCGGCGAGCACCTGGCAGCGGCGGCGCGAGAGAGTTTTGGTGAGGATTTGTGGACTTTTGTCGGGCATACTTTATGTCGCATGCCATGAAGAGGGAATCGGGGAATGCGACCGGGGGTGACGGCGTGCTGCCGGAGACCCGCCCGAGGATTGCCATCGTCGCCACTGGCGGCACGATTTGCATGGAGCGGGATGCCGCAGGCGAGGGGGTGGTGCCACGGCACGGTGCCGACGACCTGATCGCGGCGGCTCCCCATTTGCGTGAGCGGTTTGATCTGACGCTGCGGGAGTTCGGGCGCTTTCCCGGACCGCATATGAACATGCGGCGTGTGGCTGGGTTGCACCGTGTGGTGGCGGAGTTGCTTGCCGACCATCAAGGCGTGGTGGTGACCCACGGCACCGACACGCTGGAGGAGAGCGCGTTTGCCCTGGATCTGATCCACCACTCGGATGCGCCGGTGATTTTTGCCGGTGCGATGCGCAGCCGGGACGAGGCGGGATGGGACGGAGCGGTGAATTTGGCGGCGGCGTGTACGGTGGCGGCGTGCCCGGATGCTTCGGGCAAGGGGGTGCTGCTGGTGCTCAACGACACGATTCACGCCGCCTCGGAGGTGACGAAAACCTATACGGGATCATTGGACACGTTTGTGAGTACGATTGGCGGGCCGCTGGGAACGCTGGATTTGGGCAAGCCGGGAATTTTCCGGTCGCCGGTGCGGCGGAAAGTGCTGGCCGACAGCGCCGCTTTGGAGAATCCCGCGCGGGTGGATCTGCTCACCGCCCACCACGAAAGCGACGCCATGTTGGTCGAGGCTTGTGTGGGTGGCGGTGCGAGGGGAATTGTGGTGCAGGCCCTGGGGCGGGGGAATGTGCCGCCGCCGATGTTTCACGCCCTGAGCCGGGCGATGGAGCAGGGCGTCGTGGTGGTGGTTTGTTCGCGGTCGTGGGCCGGACAGCCGGCTCCGGTGTATGGGTACGAGGGAGGCGGGGCGATGCTCGCCGCGTCCGGCGCGGTGTTCAGTCCGCGTCTCAACGGGCCGAAGGCGCGGGTTGCCCTTTCGCTTTTGTTAGGAGGAGGGGCGGGACGCGACGGGGTGGCCTTGTTTTTCGGCGGATGAAAGTTGGTTTGTTCTGTTGTTTCATCTGCTAATCCGGGTTGCTCACGCGTCCCAGGAACAGACAGGCTCCGCTGGCGGTGTGCTGGATGGCAAAGGCGAAGGGGCGGTCGACATGGATTTCGCGTGCGGGTTCCGGCTCGATGATTGCGGAGGTGGCGCGCATCATGACCACAGCGGTGGCGGCGGCGGCTTCGGTGCCGTATTGGTCGACGGCGAGAAAGGCGCGGTGGACGACTTCGCCGATGTAGAGGTATTCGTTGGGCGTGCGGGGGGCCATACGTGAGAAATCGGCGCTGCCTTCGGGTTTGTCGAAGGCGGCGGGCATGCCCATTTCGATCAGGTGATCGGCGAGGGTGACGGAGGGCGGCTCGATGCGGAATTTGGGGAACAGGAGGTCGACCTGCGTCGGAGGTGCGGCGGCGGCGGCGGCGAGGGTGTCGGGCGTGAGTGAGCGTTCGAGGGCTGCCAGTCCGTCGCGGGTTTCGGGGATGATGAGCAGGAACTGGAGGCCGCCGCCATGGTAGGGAATGCTGACCAGGGTGCCACCCGGGATGTCGGCGACACCGAATGTTCCCTCGCGGTGCAGGGCGGTGGTTTGGATTTCCGAGCCGCTGGGCAGGAAGAAGGAGAAATCTTCGTGCAGCTTGAATTCCTCCGCCCACGGAGCCATGAGGTAGACAGCGTTGGCTAGCACGAGGCGGGTTTCCTCGTCGATGACGCCGGCGGGAATCAGGTCTTCGATGCGGTCGCGTGTGTTTTCGGCAACCCAGGCATTGATCGTCTGGCGGGATGGCTCCGGGGCACTTTCGAAGTCCATTTGCTGGAGCGGAGCGCCATAGACATTGCGGGTGAGGTCGAGGAAACTGTCGAGGAAGGGATAGCCCTCCTGGCCGAACAGCCTGTTGGCGGCGAGGATTTCAAGTGGTGTGTTGGGGCCACCCTGGCGATCCGGGTTGTCGATTTCCAAGCGGCTTTGTTCGGCTTGGGTGGCCAGATCGGCGGTCAGCGCGGCGAGGCCCGCGTGCAGGGCGTCTTCGTCTGCCGGAAAGTGCAGGGTGGCGGCCATCTGCGCCAGCGTTTCGCCTTCGGCGCCGGCGAAGGTCATGGCGAGGGCTGACTGGATGGACCATGGCGAGGTGACGAGGTTGCCTTCGGTTTCGGCGAGGCGCTGATGGAGGTCGAGGCCGAATGAGTTGATCGCCTCGGCTGCGGTGCGGATATCGGCACCGAGGTGGGCTGTGGTGCTTGCGATGGCGGCGGCGGCGGCACAGGCGGCGAGTGGGCGGGATGGCTTTTTCATGGGTATGGTTTGGGTTTTCGGTGGGCGGCCCCGGGGTGGGTGGGGAAACGGGAGCGGCCCTTGCAAGAATAAGACACACGACGGGCCGAATTCTTTGAAAAATTTTGCATTTGGCGTGGAGGGTGGCTGTGGCTTCCGGCTTGCGGTTGGGGCGTTTTTGCGGGAAATTGGGCAATGAGCGAAATGGTGGAAAACGAGATACGGGTCGAGCCGGCGACACTCGAAGACCTGCCGCAGTTGATTGACCTGCTGATGGATTTGTTCGCTTCCGAGGCGGATTTCGAGCCCGACCGGGACAAGCAGGAGCGAGGGCTGCGGCTGATTTTGGAGAATCCAGTGCGCGGGCGGATTTTCATCTTGCGGCAGGGGCAGCGGATCCTCGCCATGGTCAATATCTTGTTCACAGTATCCACAGCCCACGGCGGGCATTCGGTGTTGATGGAGGATGTGTTTGTGGTGCCGGAATACCGCAGCCAAGGGCTTGGCACTCGACTTATGCAGCACGTGCTCGACTTCGCGCGGCGTAAAAAATTTGTTCGCGTTACGCTGCTTACGGATCGTATCGGAGAGGAGTCACGTCGCTTTTTCGCGCGTTTCGGGTTCACTTCCTCGGAGATGGTGCCGATGCGGCTGGTCTTGTAAACGATTCACCCTCAATCACCCCCAACAACCCCCACGATGAATGCGCCGGCCACAGA
>SLCJ01000125.1 GCA_007125835.1 Verrucomicrobiales bacterium
GGTGCCGAGGGGAAAATCCCATTCGCCGGCCATAGGGATGGCGGCCGCATCAAGGGCCGGCAGGGGGAACAGCCCGGACCTTTCGGCGAGCATGCCGGCGGCGGCCTCTCCGGGATGGACCACGCGGACAGATGTTCCGGCGCCACGCCAGATCGCCACGGCCAGAAGCAGGGTGGCGAGAATCATCACCACCGTGAAGCGGAAGACACTGCGGACCGTGGGCGCGGTTTCGATCATGGGAGCACTGTAGGCCCCGGCCCCATGCCTGTGCAACTGCTACCACCCGAGCGCATGCGTGGATTCCGGTCCGCAGGCTCGCGTGGCTATCCTGCCTCGGTTTGCTGCTGCGCCCGCTCCCGGAAAAGCGCACCAAGCTGTTCCTCGGTCCGCTCGTTCCTCGCCGCAACCGTCTCGTCCTCTACACCTTCGTATCGCAGAGCATAATACCAGCCGATCATGTCGCGGATGCGCGGGTCGGCGCTCCAGTCCTCCGGCAAGTCATCGAGGTGCTCGGCCGCTGTTTTTCCGCGACGCCGGGGAAACCCGAGGCGCGAGCATTCGCGGAGAAAAACCTGGTAAAATTGCGGCTGCGGCGAGGAACGGGGGCCGCCCGGCCCACCCCGATCGGAGCGACCGCCGGAGGAAGAATCCCGCAAACGGCCCAGCAGACTGCCAAGCAGCGCGGCGACCAGAAGCAGCACCCCGCCGACCAGCGGCAGCCAGGCGTCGCGCCCCCGCCGCACGGGCTCTGCCGGGGCATCGCCGGGGGAGGCCGTATCAAAGCCGTCCGCAGAGGGATCGTCGTTCTCCATGGGGGAGGGCGACCTGTGAGCCCCCATTCCGCGTGGCGTGGCCTCCAAAATGCGCCACCCTCCCTCCTGGCGGATCTCGGCCCAAGCGTGGAAATCCTCCTCGCCAAACCACACCATTTTTCCCTCCACACTTTTTTCGCCCCCTGCGTAGCCGTAGGCGACCCGTGCCTCGGCACCCATCGCCCGCGCCAACAGCACCGCCGCCGTCGCAAAATGCTCACAGGTTCCCGGCGAATCACCCGCCAGAAACCGCTCCAACACACTCTCCCCCTCGGGCGTCGAAAACACATCTCCATAGCGGGAAGATTGTTCCAGCCAATCCGGGATGGCAGCCACCAGAGAGGCTGTGGACCCATCCGGCCCGGCAGCGGCGATTTCCCGGGCGCGTTCGCGCCAGAGGGGGCCCGGATCCATATCGCCGACCAAGCCGCCGGAGCCTTCGTTGGGATCGGCCCGGACAATCGGCTCCAGGGGATCTAAAATCGCCGCTGCGCCGGCCTCGCCCTCGACGACAGGTCCGGGATCGGCGGCCAGCCACACGGCGGCTCCTTCGCGCCGCACGCCGCTTCCGACCCGCATTCTCCACGTCCCGGGAATCCGCGGCACCAGTTCCATCGCCGCTCCGGTCAGCACTTGATAACGGAATGGCGACACAATACTTTCCGCATTCCCGACATCGGGATCCACCACCCAGCCGTCATCGTCCGGGGCAAGCTCCATCGGCTCGACAGCCCGCGCGCTCCATGCCTCCCCGGCGGCATCGAACACCTCGTGAGCGGCCAGTCGCACATACAGCACCCGATCGACCGCACGCTCGAAGCTCTCGCGATTGGCGAAGGCCACCGCCAGTGGCGGAGCTCCGCCGGGCGGACCGTCAAGGGAGCGCGGAATCTGCCGCTCGGTCCAGAAATCCGTCACGGGTGCCGCCTGCGGCGGCTCTTCCTCCATTTCCTCGACCACCTCTTCCAACGGCACGACACCCAACCACCCGGAAACCTGCGCCGCCACATGACCGATCGGCCCAGCAGCCAGCCACGCCAGCAGACCGCCCAGCACGAGCGCCACGCCCAATCCGCAGGCCAGATGAAAAAACCAATCGCGCATTCCCGCCCGCCGCGAGGGATGTGCCTCCGCCATCCGCCCCGACTCGGCCCGCCACCAGCATGCCAGGCCCGCCGCCGCCACCAGCCCGGCAGCCACCGGCAGAACCATGGCCACCGCAGTCGGAGCTTGCCCCGAATCCCACCACACCAGCGCACGCCATGCCACCCAGAACGCCGCCATCAAAACCACCGCCGCCAAGGGGCCTTCCCGCGACCACCGCCATCCTGACAAGGCGGCTTCTCCCGCACGCCAACTCGTCATCGCCACCTCCTTCCGCCGGTCAACAGAGGCAGCGGGCGCGCCAGTTTCGCATCACCGCCGTCGAGAGCACGCCACCGCCGCCCGCGCAGGGCGGGCTCCAGTTTCGGCAGCCACAAGCTGCGCTCGAACTCACCCAGCACCACCAGCAGGGCATCGTCCGGAACCCGCTCCACCTCCCCAACCAAAGCATCGAAACCGGAAGCCGACGCCCGTTTCACAGTAGCCAGCCCGGTCAAATCCCTCTCCAATTCGGCACGCCCGGTAATTCGGTGCCCGGACCAATCCGTGAAATCGGCGCGCCAGTCTGTGGGGATGCCCAGCTCATGCATGCGCCAAAGCAAGCCCGCCAGCAGACGCAGCCCGCCCTCAAAAACATCACCGCGCAGCAGCCTCCGCCCATCGCAGGCGGAATGAAAAATCACCCGCGCCTCAGTCGGCCGCGAAGGTGGCGGATCCTCGTCGCGCACCAAAATCCCCAGGCCACGGGTGCTGCTCGGCCAGTGTATGTGCTTGAGCGGGTCCCCGGGCCGGTATTCGCGAAGCCCATGCAGTTCGCCGCCATCCGGACGACGCCAACGCATCGGCTCATCGCCCTCGTCGCCGACCTCCGCCTCAAGCCACACTTCGACATTCTGCGGCAGGACCGGCCTGGGCATCACAATCATCCTTCCCTCAAGCATCCCTTCGCGCACGGCGGCAACCATGCCAAAGGGAAACTCCGAACGCAGGCGCAGCGGGTGGCCGCCGAATTCACCGCGGCGCGGCACCGATCCTTCCAGTTCCACCACCGAATGCCCGCCACCCGGAGTCCATGGTGCTTGAAACCGCATCACCCCGCCGCCAGGCAGCCTCTGCTCGACGGTCAGTTGGTAGGAATGCCCGCCCGGCCGACTGTTGCGCAGGAAAAGGCGCGGGCGGAAACGTTCCTCGGCAAAAACGCGCTCCGGCATTTGCGCCGCCACCTCCAGCCCACGAAGGTTCCAAGCACTCACAAGAGCCGCCAGCGGAAGCCACAGGGCCGCCACCAAACCCAGCGAGGCCAGCGCCGCATCGTTCATCACAAGCCCCCCGAGGATCACCATTAACGCCCCGGCGAGAAAACAAGCACCGCGGGCGGTCATCCGCCTCCCCGCTCCGCCCGGCTCCACCCGGCTGATCCGGAAGCCGGGCTCCGCGCTGTCCTCGCGCTCATCCATTGGCCCAATCAAAGTCCAACTGCAATTCCTGCTGTCCTGGGATACTCTCTTCCGAGGCGACGGCGGCACCCTCTTCCGGCTTAACCTCAGCGGGGGCAGCCTGCTCCACCTCGACCCGCCCCGCCTCATGCACCACCACGCGGGGCTCATCTTCATCGCCTGGAGCATCCCCCCCATCCGCCACTGCTTCAAGCTGACCCACCGATTCGTCCGGAGCGTTCTCCGCAGCAACCTGCGCCACTTCCTCCCGCCCGACTTCCGTCTCCGCCTCCGTTCCCATTTCCTCCGCCATCTCCGCCACCCGCGCCGCCCCCTCATCGACATCCTCAGGCCCGCCACCACCGCCCCCGGCCTCCCCGGGCAACGACAAACCCCCCTCATCCCCCTCCGGCACCACACCTCCGAAATCCCCGCCCGGCACCCCACCACGATCCAAGGTGTCAATAAACCCGGCCACACATGGCAGCACCAGCCGATAGACAATCTGCTGGCCACGCCGCTCGAAGGCCAACACCCCGGCCTCCCTCATCACCGAAAGATGACGCGAAACCGTCGACCACCCCAAACCGGTAAGAGTAACCAAATCGAACACGCACCGTTCACCGCCCACCAGTTCGCGTGCCACCTTCAACCGGGCCGGATGCCCGAGTGCCTTGAATACCGCCGCCGCATCCAGCGGCCTGTCTGTGTGCGTCTCCATTTCCACGCCGCAACATCCCGCCACCCGCCGCTCCGCGCAATCCCCAATTCGGAAAAACAGCCACCCCGCACCTTTGCGCCAGGGCATAAACCTGGCATAAGCCTTGATCCCGGGCTGCGCCGGGATACCATGCCCCATGCGCCACCCCAACCAGCCCCCGAGCCAATTGCCCCGCCTCACAGCCCTTTGCCTCTCGCTCGGCCTGATGGCATGCGCCACCGCCACGGAAAATGGAGAGGCCGACCCCGCCGAAGCAGCCTCCGAGGGCGCAGAGCAAGCCGCCGAAAACTCTGCCGAAACCACTGCGGAATTAGCAACCACTCCCGCCACCCCAGTCCTCGCTTTCGAAACGGCCGCCTTTTCTCCCTCCAAACCACCTCTCTCCGCCGATGCCATCGCCCTCGCTCGGGCAGCCGAGGAGAGCAATGCCATCATGGAAAAATGGAGTGAAGAAAGCCCGGCGCAAAGGGAGGTCGAACGGATGCGCCTTCTCCACGAGAGAATCCTCGAACTGTGGGAAACATCCCAAGGCATCACCGCATCGCTCACCATCACGAATCCAGGCGATTTGCCCATCTCCTTCTCCCTCGGCGGCGACGCCGGAATCCTCCTCCTCGAAGTCGATGGACCCGATGCCGTGCCCGTACGCTGGCCAGGCCCGGTGACCATGGAATTCCGCATTGGCGAAATCGTCACCCTCAATGCCGGCGAGTCCCTCACCCTGGATGCCAACGACCTGCGCCACGGCCAGCGCCAACTCGAACGCTGGCTCCTCGCCCAACCCGGCGAATACACCCTCCGCGCCCGCCTGCGCACAATCCCCGCCGGCGACCCCTCAGGCCAACCAATCGAAACCAACTGGGCCGAAACCACACTCACTCTGCCGGAACCACCGCCTGCGACCGATTGAGTCTCAGATCCCAATGGGCTCCATCATCCAAATGCCGGTTGTGATTGTCCAGGCCCTGTCGATCGGCATGCGTTTGAACGCATGGTCCGCCCCCCACGAATCCGAGAAGATGATCTCCCGAGTTTCCTCATTGTAGCCAATGATCATCCGCATGTGCCCGCCCGAGGCCTGGGGTATGTCGGCTTCGGGAAACACCCCCAGCATCACCGACCAAATCACCGGCACCCCACGGTCGATGTACCCCTGAATCGTGCGCTCGAAGCGCCCGAAGCTCGTCCGGTCACGCTCCGTGCGCGCCTGCAAAAGGATATCCGGATCCGCCATCGTGAAAATCCCCGCGACATCGATCACCCGCGATCCGTCGTCCAGCATCCTCGCATCATTCCGCCGCGCCAGGCGATTGTAGTCTCGAACCAAGCTCTGGTATTCCCGCACATCGGGAACCATCA
>SLCJ01000074.1 GCA_007125835.1 Verrucomicrobiales bacterium
CGGGACGGCGGTTGGTGATCGACAGGAACATGGCGGAGAACAATAAGGTCCTTTTGCGATTTTGGCGTGGATTGTTTTGATAGACTCCGCGAACCACACCTGCGCATGAATCGCCTCCGGAGTTGTGGCTGTCAAGTAAGGTGGCGACCGGAAGGCGAGACAACATGCGCTGAAACAATCGCCCTTCCGGCTGCGTAGGCAGTCTCATGATCTCCTTGATTCGTCCAGCACTCCTCTTTGCGTTTGCCGCCGCCGCATTCATCTTCGGCGGAACGTCCCATGCCCGGGAGAACCCAGAGGTGCTCGCCATCGGCGCGCCCATGCCTTCCTTTGCCCTGCCCGGGATCGACGGCCGGACACACACTGAGCGCGACTACGCCGACGCCAGAGTGATCGCCATCCTTTTCACCTGCAATCATTGCCCGGCCTCGGTGGCCGCCAGCGAGCGCATCGAGGCAATCCATCAGGACTACAAGGACCAGGGCGTGGCGCTCATTGCAGTGAACCCGAACCACCCGGACAGCCTGCGTCCCGACGAACTCGGATTCTCCCCCTACAACGACTCGTTCGAGGAGATGCCCTATTTTGCCGCCGACCAGGGCTGGACGTTTCCGTATCTCTACGATGGCGAGACCCAGGAATTCTCGCGTGCCTGCGGCGCGCAAGCCACGCCGCACGTCTTTGTTTTCGATGCCGCGCGAGAACTGCGCTACACCGGGCGCATGGACGATGGCGGCCGCTCCCGCGAGCCGGTGGAAAAAAGCTACATCCGCGACGCGCTCGACGCCATTCTCGCGGGCGGCGAAGTCGAAGAGCCGGTGACGCGGGCGCTCGGTTGCTCGACGAAATGGCACCATCTCACCGCGAGCGTCGCCGCCGACCAAGAGCGGTGGGAGGCACTGCCGGTCACCGTGGAGGAACTCGATGCGGACCTCGCCGCCGCCATCCGTGCCAACAAATCAGGCAATGTGCGCTTCATCAACCTGTGGTCCACCACATGCGCGCCTTGTGTCGCCGAGTTTCCCGAATTTGTCGAGTCCTACCGCCGCTTCCAGAATCGAAATGTGGATTTTGTTTCCATCAGCCTCGACGCGCCCGACGAGGCTGAAGCGGTAAAGAGCTTTCTCGAGTCGCAGCATGCGGCGCTGTCGCCGCGCACCGCCCCGTCGCTCGCCGAGGAGGGGAGAACCACCAACAACTACCACTGGACCGGTGGCACCCCGGACACCCTGGCCGAGGCACTCGACCCGGAGTGGAGCGGCGCACTGCCGCACACCGTCATCGTCCTGCCCGGCGGCGAAATCGCTTGGCGGCACACCGGACGTGTCGAAGGCGTCGACCTCCGCCGTCAGGTGCTCCGTGTCCTGGATATGGCCGCTGAATAGACGGCGGCAGGACGCAGGGAGTTGGCTGCCGAGTTTCACAGCAAGTAATACTCGGCACCCACAGAATGGCCTCGCATTGAGTGGCGCCGACAAAAGAGAGCACCCGAGGTCGCAAAGAATTTCCTTACATCGCACGCAGGGAAAACGCCACTGAAACAGGCCGAAACAACAAGCTTGGGCTGCGTCCGGCAGCGCGTTAGCTAATCGACGTTCGGTTCCATTCTATTCCGGCACCAATCCTTCATGTTCCAACAGCAGCTGAATTCGAGTGCGATTCCAAAGATAGTCCGCTTTTGTAGGAACCTCAAGAAAAGCTCCGATCTGTGCTGCTGCCATTTCGTAAGGCTGGCGCAATGCCTCGCTAATTGCCTCCCATTCCTCTCCCGTGAGCGAATCAGTCGCCAGCCGGTTTTCAACGAGGATTCGGGCGCATTCATAACAGGAAACCCAGCAAGCTGCCCACAACAATGTTTGTCCTTCCCTGCTCCTTATCGAAAGATCTGGATTGTGATCGAGCATGATTCGCAAGGCCACTGGATCTCGCGCGAAAACCGCCATTGAAAAATCACTCCAACCATTGGCGTCGATGCGATTTACATCCGCCCCGCTTTCAAGCGCACCCTGGATGCGTTTAATATCTCCCTGAAATACAGCCTCGCGCAGCGATGTCTCCACGCTGTCGCGCGACTGTATCGTTGTCGTATATATCATCACGAATAAAGTGCCCAAAACAAGCGCCGGCGTTGCCGCATAAAGTATGGCAAAACGAAACGCCATGACCGGCCACGGCTGGCGGGGGTGTTCATTTTTCACTCCGCAATTGGCGAGCGCAGGATCGGGCTTCAATGGGGCGATGCCAATGAAGGGATGCAGCCATCGCATCGTCCGATGAATCAAAGCATATACAAGGGTTGAAAGTAGAAGAGTTAGAACCAGATGTAGTGCAAAAATGACCCAGGTGTTGAAGTCCAGACGAAAAAGAAACAACGCGACGAACTGCTGAACCGGCAGGTGTATGATATATACGCCAAAAATCGCGGAATTAAACGTGGAAAACAGAGCTGATGGGCGGGCGAAGCAAAGGGAAGCGTATCCAAGAGCAGCCAGCATCGCATAAGCAGATTCCATGGTTCTCATGGTTAACGCTCCGAACTCTCCCCCAATGCTGACTCCAGCCAAGCGTGCTAAATACAGGCCCAGTGCCGCCGGCAGTGCCACGTGGCATATTCTGCGGATTCCTCGCCAAAAGACATCCCCCTGTGAAATCAGCACGATCCCGAAAAGAAAACAAATAAAGCCGTACCAAAAACGAATGAAATGGACTCCGAAAAGATCGGAAGTAATATGCGGTTCGAGAAAATAGGTAGTCAGCATCAGCCCTGCGGGCAGGAATACCAACCAACCCCACGGAGACATCCGGTTGAGAGCCCGAAGAAAAAGGCGGTCCGGGCGGCGCTTTAGGTAGATTAGCAATGGCGATGCAAAAACGAAATACACAACCATGTTCCAAACGAACCAAAGGTGACCTGGTGTGGGTGCGTATGTGGGGCTTTCCGCATAGGCGACCTGAAAAAGCACAGACGATAGTGGTGCAATGAAGAAAAAGGTGAATAGCAATGGTGGCACCAAACGCAACAGTCTGGATTTCAAAAGGTTCCCGACCGAGCGGTCCTGCAGCAGGTGTCCCGCCATGATCCCCCCGACAAGGAATAGAATGGGTATGCGCCATGTGTTAAGGAATTCCCCAAGAAACCAAGCGCTTTCCAGAGTGTGGGTATATCCTATGATTGAGATAAGCGGTGCGAATGGTTG
This sequence comes from Verrucomicrobiales bacterium, assembly GCA_007125835.1. Classification (GTDB taxonomy): domain Bacteria; phylum Verrucomicrobiota; class Verrucomicrobiia; order Verrucomicrobiales; family SLCJ01; genus SLCJ01. The sequence continues at coordinate 3,198 of SLCJ01000074.1, forward strand.
AAACGCACATAAGACATGATAGAAAATGAGTAGAAACAGCGCAATCGAACGCAGCGCGTCAATCTCGTAATAACGAGGCAATCCCGACGTCTTTGATGGGGATTCACACGGCTTCACGCTGTTGGGATTTTGGCTCAACCAGGGATGGTTTCTGTGATGGTCTCCGCGGGGCCGGAGTCGGAGTCGGCCGGGAGGATGGTGATCACGCGTTCGCCCTCGACAATCACCTCGTTTTCGTGGCGCCCGGATTCGAAAACCCGGCGGACGAGGCCGTCGTCGTCCAGATCGACGGTTAGTGTCCAGATGGTGCCGTCCTCAAAAATCTGCCTGGCGCGGAAGCCCGGTTCGGCATTCTCATGGAACGGCCGTTCGATGATCGACACCTGGTCCTCGTGTCCGGGTACGCGAATGGTGGAGGTGTTCCTGTCGCGTCCATAGTGGATGGTCTCGCGTCGGGTTTCCACACCGTCCTCTTCCCAGATTCTGGTGGTTGTGTATTCCACCTGGCCGGTGCCCTCGGATCGCCCGCCACCGGGGCGGATGACCTCGTTCCGGTAGGCAATTCCGGTGGTTTGGGTTCTTGTTTCCCGTCTGTCCGGGCCATTGGGATTGCGTCGTTCGACGATCGATCCGTGATTCTTGAGATACTGGTGGAAGACTTCGCTGCCGTCGGCCCGCCGGAGGCGTTTGTCGAGGGTGCCTTCGGCAATCATCCCGTCCGGGCCGGCCACATCTCCTGGCTCGTAGTATTCCCATTCCGCGATGGCAGCTCTGCCATCGGGTTCGAACACGCGGCGGGTTGTCACCCAGCGGGCGGCCATGCGTTCGGATTCGGTGACCACGTCCGAGGTGGTTTCCCAGGGCGACTCCGGGTCGGCCCTGGTCTCGTGAATTTCTCGAACGAGGCGTTGCATCGGATTGTCCTGGTAGTGGATTTCACTGCTTCGCTCCAGCGGCAGGAAGCCGTCATCGGTTTCGGGGCCGGAAAGGGTAACAAAAAGTCCGGGTGTCGTTTCGCGCATTTCGGTGCGGATCACGGAGCCGTGCTCCTGGATTCTACCACCTCCGATTTCGCGGGTGTCTCCATGGTATGTCCACTTCTCGACGAAGAGAGGGTCGCCGTCTTCTTCGAGCAGGGCGATGGTCCGGGTGTGGTACAAGCGCTCATTCACGTCCCGAACGTAAATGGTGAAGGCATTAGGATCTGCGGTGGCCCACGCCTCTTCGTTGGGCCCGATGAGAACGGAGACATTTGCCGTGCGCACCTCCCGCAGGGATCCATCGTCGTTGTTCTCGCGGGTAACCCTCGTGCAGGAACCTGCAACGCTCAGGACGGACGGTCCCGGGTTTTCCCAGCCGTTGCTGGTGAAGGTCACGCGTCGGCATTGATTTGACTGATTTCCATGTTCACAAATGTAGACAGCGACGAAAAAATTGCTCGCACACAATTGCAATGGCAGGACGAGCAGGATGGCTGCGGCGAGGGCGGCTGAAACCCGCCCGCCGAAGTGGCGGCGCGGGAAAGTGTGTTCGCGACGGCGGCCGGAGCCCCGCGCGGAATTGAAGGGGTGTTTACGTTTCATGGCAGAATCCTGTTTTCGGAGACCACGGTCCAGCCTTCGGGCTCGTGGATTTCGATCAAGACGGCGAGCCCTTCCTCGGGAAGTTCGCCTTCGGGGAAAATCTGGAGTTCAAACGAGGCTGCGCCCTCCTCCAGCAGCAGCAGCGCGTGGCCCTCGCCATCACCCTGGGTGAAGAGCTGATCGCCGGGATCGCGCAGCGAGCCGTCGCCATCGGCATCCACAAAAACCGGGTCGCCCAAGGCACAATACATTTCGACGCGCGCGGGCGCCGTCGTGCTCACGCGCAGGGGGATGGATTCCCGCTCGACGTCGGTATCCGCATAGTGGAGGAAAAGGGGCACACTATAGAATGGGTTGGACACGAACAACCCGGCCTGCAGCACCGACCCGGAAATTCCCGTCTCGGCCTCCTCGATCAGGATGCTGCTTTCCTGCACGTCGCCTTCCGGATCGGGAGTCCAGTGCATTGTAAACTCACCCCCGGGTTCCGCATCGGCTTCGCCCCGGATCGAGATCAGGCGATAGGCCCCCGCCTCGATCCGCAAGACCAGCGATGTCCCCTCCTCGCCCTCTTCCAGTAACCCACCCCACGTCGCCCGGATGTCGTCACTCTCCTCCGCGCCCTCGGCAAACTCAAGCCACGCCCCC
>SLCJ01000041.1 GCA_007125835.1 Verrucomicrobiales bacterium
CCGTCGGCGCTTCGCGTCAGCGGCACATGGTCGTCGATATCCCCGGCTCCGATCACCACGCCGGCCGCGTGCACGCCGACATTTCGTGTCAGTCCTTCGAGGAAAGTGGCATGCCGCCAGAGTCCGGCCACGCGCGGGTCGCCGCTGACCACCGCCTCCAGTTCCGGATTCATCTCGCGGGCGGATTCCAGTGTGACCGGCTTGCCCGGCAGGGCCGGAATCAGCTTCGCCACCCGATCCGCATCCCCATAACTCCAGCCCAACACCCGGGCCACATCCCGAACGACACTGCGCGCCAGCATTTTGCCGAAAGTGATGATGTGGGATACCGATCGCTCGCCGTATTTGCGCCGCACATAGGCGATTACCTCTGGCCGCCGCTCCTGGCAGAAGTCGATATCGACATCAGGGGGGGAAATTCGCTCCGGGTTCAGGAAGCGTTCAAAAATCAGCCCGAAGCGGATCGGGCAGATGTCGGTGATCCCGAGCGCATAGGCCACCAGGGAACCCGCCGCCGACCCACGCCCCGGTCCTACCGGGATCCCTTCCTGGCGCGCCCAGTTGATGAAATCCTGAACAATCAGGAAATAACTCGTAAACCGAAGCTTCTCGATGATGCCGATCTCATAGTCGAGCCGCTCCCGCAGCTCGCTGCTGCCTCCGGCCCAGTCCCGGCCATACCTCTTGACCATACCTTCCTCGCAAAGGGCTCGGAAATGGCGGCTCCGGTCGCCGCCCTCCACTTCGTAGACGGGGTATCTCTCGATGCTGGTGGGATCGAGCTTCAAGTCCAGTTCGCAGCGTTCGCAGATGCGCAGGGTATTGTCGCAGGCCTCCGGGTGTTCGGCGAAAAGCGCGCGCATCTCCTCCGCTGATTTCAAATACAGCTCGGGGGAATAGCGCATGCGGTTCTCATCGATCTGCAGCGAACTGGTGCCGATGCACACCAACAGGTCGTGCCCTTCATGATCCTCCCGCTGGAGGAAATGCACGTCGTTGGCTGCCACCAGCGGCAGGCTGTATTCCTTTGCAAATCCGGCCAGCGCTTTGCGGCATTCCTGTTGCGCCTCGAGCCCGTGATCATGGATTTCGAGGAAAAAATGATCGCGCCCGTAAATCTCCAGAAACGACTCCAGACTCGCTCGCGCCTCCTCCAGCCTTCCGCCCGTGATGAACTGGTTGATCTCACCTTGCAGGCAACCACTCAAACAAATGATGCCTTCGCGGAATTCGGCGAGCAGTTCCTTGTCGGCCCGCGGCTTGTAATACATGCCCTCCAAATGGGCCCGGCTGACGAGCTTCACCAGATTGTGATAGCCGATCTCATTTTCGGCAAGCAGCGTCAGGTGGGAATAGTTCGGGCGCCCGGGCAATTTGCGACGGTCATCGCGAGCCCCGGGGGCCAGGTAGATTTCGCAGCCCACAATCCCTTTCACCCCTTTTTTTCCGGTCGCACCGAGAAAATCAATCGCGCCGAAAAGGTTGCCGTGGTCGGTCACGGCCACCCCCGGCATGCCCATCTCGGCCACCTTGGCGGCCAGTTGCGGCAGACGGATCGCGCCGTCCAAAAGGGAGTATTCGCTGTGAACGTGAAGGTGGACAAAGCTCGATCCCGGCATCGGCGGACCCTAGATGATCGCCGCCCGCATGTCCACGCCAAATCAATCCTTTCGACCTTTCACCGCCCTCACGCCCGGCACCGGCAGGAAAAAAAAGAGAGCCCCCCTCACTTGCTGAGGGGGTGCGAATGAGAAAGAGAATGAAAAAGCCGTCCCGTCCCATCCATTTGCTTCCCCATTCGCCGCCACGACAAAGTGTCGTTGCTCCGGTAGGCAAGCGCGATGAAAAACGGTGCATCGCAGACGCTGAATCGTTCGGAGCCGCCCTGGGAAAGCAAGTGCTTCAGGATGCCCAAGCCCAAAAGCGGATAATCCGCACGTTTTTGCGGAGGATATGCGCAGCATCTCCCCGCGAGAGGGGTAAAATGAGACACAATTAAAGAACCCGATCACACCGATCCCCTCTCCGGGCACACCAGCCCCGTCACCTGAACCCCATGCGCCCCCCCCACGCAGCTTTCGACTTCAACGAACGCCCGTTCATTTTGTTCTGGGAAATCACGCGCGCCTGCGCCCTGGCCTGTCGGCACTGCCGCGCCACGGCCCAGAAACGCCGCGACCCCGAGGAACTCAACACCGCCGAAGCCCGCGCCCTGATCGACGAAGTGGCCGCCCTTGCCCCCCCCATGTTCGTCCTCACCGGCGGCGACCCGCTGATGCGCCCCGACCTGATGGAGCTGGTGTCCTATTCCGCCCACACCCGTGGCCTGCGCACATCGCTCAGTCCGTCCGGCACCGCGCGCCTCAACCGCACCAACTTCCACGAACTCAAACGCGCCGGTGTCGAGCGCCTCTCCCTCAGCCTCGACGGAGCCACCCGCGCAACCCACGACACCTTCCGCGGCGTGCCCGACACCTTCGACCGCACGCTGCGTGCTGTCGAGCAAGCTCATGAAGCAGGCATTCCGCTTCAGATCAACACCACCATCCACCGGGGCAACCTCCACGAATTCGAGGCCTTCTCCACACTGATGCACCAGCTCAAGCCGGCGATGTGGAGCCTGTTTCTTATCGTCCCCACCGGGCGCGCCACCCTCGACGACCTCCCCGACCGCGACGAAATCGAACGCATCCTCACCCGCCTCCACGAAATCAGCCTCACCGCGCCTTTCGAGGTGAAAACCACCGAGGGCCACCACTACCGACGTATCGTCGTCCAGCGCGAACGCTCTGCCGGGCGCATGACGCGCCGCGCTCCGCTCGGCATCCGCGATGGCCGGGGTGTGGCTTTCATCTCGCACACCGGCGAGGTAAGTCCCAGCGGATTCCTGCCGCTTAGCGCCGGCAATGTCCGCCAACAACGCCTGCGCGACATCTACCGCCACAGTCCGCTTTTCTCCAACCTGCGCGACAGCGACCGCCTCCAAGGCAAATGCGGGCGCTGCGAGTTCCGCTCCCTGTGCGGCGGCTCCCGTGCCCGCTCGCTTGCCGTGCACGGCGACATGTTCGCCGAAGATCCCCTCTGCAGCTACATCCCCCCCGAAAAGAAAATTGCATCATGATCAATATCACCCGTCTTAGAACCGCCACCAGCCAGCCAGCCGACCACCTCCGCTACGGACACGGACACGGTGCCCCGAAAACTGCTGGCTCACGCCGCCCCATCGTCGTCTGGAATATCACGCGCACCTGCAACCTGCGCTGCATCCACTGCTACTCCGACTCTGCCGCGCGTTCCTACCCGGGCGAACTCAACGCCTCGCAAATGCGCGGCGTCATCGAGGACCTCGCCGCCTACGGCGTTCCCGGCCTTCTCTTCTCCGGCGGCGAGCCCACCGTCCACCCCGACTTCGACGAGCTCGTCGCCTTCGCCGCCGGCCACGGACTGCGCGTCACCATTTCCACCAACGGCACACGCATCACCCGTGACCGTGCGCAATTTTTCAAGGACATCGGTGTCACCTATGTCGGCATCTCTCTGGATGGCATCGGCGCCATCCACGACCACTTCCGCGGGCGGGTCGGTGCCTTCGACGAGGCCGTGCGGGGATTCCGCCACTGCCACGCCGTCGGCCAGAAAACCGGCCTGCGCCTCACCTTGACCAAACACAACGTCGAAAACCTCGAACAAATCCTCGATTTCATCGAACAAGAGGATGTACCCCGCGCCTGCTTCTACCACCTCGTGCCCTGCGGCCGCGGCAGCGAACTGCAAATGCTCGAACCCGCCGCGTCACGCCATGCCCTCGACACCCTCATCGACCGCGTCGATACCTGGCACGCGCGCGGCGAGCACCGCGAGATCCTCACCGTCACCCAACCCGCCGACGGACCCTACCTCCTCCTGCGCATGAAAAGCGAAGGCCACCCCAACTACGAAATGGCCCGCAAACTCCTCTCCTGGAACGGCGGTGGCTCCAAATCATCCGGCACCGGCATCGCCAACATCGACCCCCAGGGCAACGTCCACCCCGACCAATTCTGGCAGGACATCAACCTCGGCAACGTCAAAAACGCCCCGTTCAGCGAAATTTGGGAAGGGCTCACCCCTGGCTCCGAACCCCTCGCCGAAATCCGTCATCTCGGCAGCCTCGACTCCGCCGGACGCCGCGCCCGCATGCACGGACGCTGCGCCTCCTGCAAATTCTTCGACCTCTGCGGCGGTGGCTTCCGCACTCGCGCCGCCTTCGCCACCGGCGACTTCTGGGGCTCCGACCCCGCCTGCTACCTCACCGCCAGCGAGGTCGCCGACAAATCCTCCGCCCACCTCCCCGGCCCCCTCGCGGTGTGATTCCTTTTTGAGGGAAATCGGGTTGGCGCGAGGAGTTTTGCCTTTCCCTACGGTGGGAAAAAGGGCATGATCGGGGCATGGACATTACAAGTGGCGACTACGAAAAACTTGGTGCCTTCTACCTCGGCAGGGAGTACGATCTTGAGGCGCGCCAGCGCGCGGACGACCTCCTGCTCTACGATTCGAAAGACCTGGTCACTCACGGCGTGGTCCTCGGCATGACGGGCAGCGGCAAAACCGGGCTGTGCATCGCCATGCTCGAAGAGGCGGCGATCGACGGTGTGCCCGCCGTGGTTATCGACCCCAAGGGCGACATCGCCAACCTCCTGCTCACCTTCCCCGACCTCTCGCCTGCTGATTTCCGCCCTTGGATCCACGATGAAGACGCGCGCCGCCGCGACATGGCACCAGATGATTTCGCCGCTCGCCAGGCACACACCTGGCGCAAAGGGCTGGCCGAGTGGGGGCAGGACGGCGAACGCATCCGCCGCCTGCGCGAAAGCGTCGAGATCCGCGTGCTGACCCCTGGCAGCAGCACCGGCCTGCCCGTCTCCATCCTCGGCTCACTCGCCGCACCCTGCACCGAGATTTCCTCCGATCCCGAGGCCCTCGCCGAACGCATCGAAGGCACTGCTTCCTCCCTCGCCGGTCTGCTCGGCATCCGCGGCGAGGGCATTCAGAACCGTGCCCAAACTTTCCTCGGAGCCATACTCGACGAGGCCTGGAGCCGGGGCGAGGACCTCGACCTCGCCGCGCTCATCCAGAGGATTCAAGCTCCTCCTTTTGAGAGCATCGGCGTGATGCCCATCGAGACGGTTTTCCCCGCGCGCGAGCGTACCGCCCTCGCCCTTCGCGTCAATCAATTGATCGCCTCGCCCTCATTCCGCCTCTGGCTCGAAGGCGAGCCCCTCGACCCCGACCTCCTCCTTCACTCCCCCGAGGGAAAACCACGCATCAGCATCCTCTCCATCGCCCACCTTGGCGACGACGAACGAATGTTTTTCGTCTCCCTCGCCCTCAATCAAATGGTCGATTGGATGCGCCGCCAAG
>SLCJ01000381.1 GCA_007125835.1 Verrucomicrobiales bacterium
GTCTGATCAGCCGATGAGGTCGGGCACAACGCGGGCGGGTTGGACGCCAGTGAGTTTCTGGTCGAGCCCTTGGAAGGGAAAGGAGAGGCGGTGGTGGTCGAAGCCGAGGAGGTGGAGCATGGTGGCGTGGAGGTCGCGGATCTCGACGGGATCGCGTGCGACTTCGTAGCCGATGGGGTCCGTTTCGCCATAGGTGAATCCTGGTTTAACGCCGCCGCCGGCCATCCAGATTGTGAAAGCGGCGGGGTTGTGGTCGCGGCCGATGAATTGCATTTCGCCACCGCTGCGGTTCTCCTGCATCGGGGTGCGGCCGAATTCGGCACCCCACACGACGAGCGTCTCGTCGAGCAGTCCGCGTTGGTCGAGGTCGGCGAGCAGGGCAGCGATGGGCTGGTCCACTTCGCGGCAGCGTTCCTGGAATCCAGCATTGAGCGCCTCGCTGGCCGAGGCTCCGTGCGAGTCCCACCCCCAGTGATAGAGCTGAATGAAGCGGACGCCGCGTTCGGCGAGCCTACGGGCGAGCAGGCAATTGTTGGCGAAGCTTTCGCGACCCGGGAGGGTGCCGTAGGCGGCGTGGGTGGCCTCGGACTCGGCCCCGATGTCGAAGGCTTCGCTGGCACTGATCTGCATGCGGAAGGCCATCTCGTGCTGCGCGATGCGGGTCACGGTTTCGGGGTCGCCGAATTCATTGTGGGACTTTTCATGGAGGCGGCCTAATGCGTCGAGCGCGGCCCGGCGCAGGGGGCGTGAGACGCCGTCGGGGTTGGAGAGGTAGAGCACTGGGTCGCCTTGCGAGCGGCATTGCACACCTTGGTAGATGCCAGGCAGAAATCCAGACCCCCAAAGGGCTTTGCCGCCGTCCGGGTTGTGGCCACCGGAGGCGAGGACCACGAATCCGGGAAGGTTCTCATTTTCCGCCCCAAGACCGTAGACTACCCACGACCCGAACGAAGCCGCCCCAAGCTGGGGCGTGCCGGTTTGGAAGAGGAGTTGGGCCGGGGCGTGATTGAATTGGTCGGTGCGCATCGACTTGACGAAGCAGAGGCGGTCGATGTGGCGCTCGATGTGCGGCAACCGATCGCTGATCCAGGCACCCGACTGCCCGGCCTGATGAAACGGAAATTGCGGGCCCAACATCTTTGGCACGCCTGAAATAAAGGCAAAGCGCCGACCTTCGAGAAACTCGGCGGGGGTGTCTTTCCCGTCGAGCCGCGCCAGCTCCGGCTTGTAGTCGAACAACTCGTGCTGGCTCGGTGCACCCGCCATGTGCAAGAAAATCACGCGCTTGGCACGCGGGGCGAATTGCGGGGGCAGCGGGGCCAGCGGCCTGTCTCCCGGACGCGTGAAATCGAGACCTTGGGCGGCCCCGACCCGGCTCGCCAGCCCGGCAAGGAAAAACCCGCCGAAGCCGGTGGTGCATTTGCGCAGAAACTGCCGGCGTGTTTCGAGGCGCACCGCCTCATGCTGGGCTTCGCGAGCAAGTCGGATGGGATCACGGGTCATGACGAAAAAGCAGGGGGTTCAATTGCGTAAAAGATAGGGCGTGTGATGAATGAACGGGAGCGTGTGAGAAGTTTCAGCGGATGGTGGAGGCATCCATATTCAGGAGCACGGCGGCGACATTGGTGTAGGCAGCTCCGGTATCGCCGCCGGTTTCGGCGAGCGAGGTATCGAACAGCTCGCGCAGCACGGCCAGGGCCTCGGCGTCCGGGGGAGTGGTTGCCACACGCCGCCATCCGTAGGCAATCGCTTGCTCGGGCGAACCACCCTCTCCGTTCTCTTCGCGCATCAGGTTGGCCAGAGCGGTGGCGGCTTCGAAGAAAACCGGGTCGTTGAACGTAATCAGCGCCTGCAGCGGCGTGTTGGTGACGATGCGGCGCACCGAGCAGATGTCACGGTCGGGCGCGTCGAAGGTCAGCAGCGAGGGATAGGGACTGGTGCGCCGCCAATATGTGTAAAGCGCACGGCGGTAGCGGTCCTCGCCCTCCGATTCCACCCAGCGAGCCCCACTGTAGACGACATTCCACACCCCTTCGGGCTGCGGCGGCATTACCGGCGGGCCGTAGCGTTTGGAGCTGAGCAGCCCGGCGGCCAGCAGCGCCTGATCGCGGAACATTTCGGCACTGAGCCGCTGCCGTGGACCGCGTGCGAGCAGGCGGTTGGCGGGGTCGCGCTCGCGGGCTTCCGTTCCTGCGGCGGCACTTTGGCGGTAGGTGGCGCTGGTGACCAGCATGCGCAGCATTGCCTTTTGATCCCAAGCCATGTCATCCTGAAACGTGCGCGCCAACCAGTCGAGCAGGTCGGGATGGCTGGGTGGTGTGCCAATGCTGCCGAAATCCTCCAGGGTCTCGATGATGCCGATACCAAACAACTGCTCCCACAGCCGGTTCACCGCGACACGGGCGGTGAGCGGGTGATGCGGGCCGACCATCCATTCGGCCAAGGTGAGGCGGTTCGGGTCGGGAGTGTCCGGCAGCGGCGGAAACACGCCCGGCACACCTGGCTCGAAGATCTCACCGGATTTCTCAAGCCAATTGCCGCGAACGAAGAGCGAGGTGGCGCGCTGATTCTCCGGCCGTGCCTCGGCCATCACGGGAATCCGCACACCCGGCATTTGCGCCAGGCGCTCCTCCCATGCCGCCAGCTCGCCGGTCAGCTCATGCCAGTCGCTGTCGTGCGCTCGTTCCGTCCACACCGGCTGCCCGGACGTGGCCAGCGCGAAGCGCCCGACCACCGCAGGTCGTTCGGAAATTTGCACCCCGTGGCGCAGTTCGACGCGCAGCCTTTCCTCCGGCCCCAAATCAAGAGCCTGCTCCGGTACGAGCACGACTCGACGCTCGCGGATCCACACTGGCTCGACCGCCAGCCCCCCGGCATTGTCGGCGAGCAGGTCGCGTGGATCCCGTGGATCGTCGGCAGAATCGGCCACCACCCGGCGGATCGGGACTTCCACCGCTTCGCCGCCCTCCGCTGCCACGCGCCACACGCGCGCCCGGGTGATCACAAATCCGGGCTCGGGCGAATGGCGGGCGGTTTCCGGATCTTCCGGCGGGAAATCGAGGCGGATCGCAGTAACCGCCCCGGCGCCTAACGGCTCGAAGTCAGCCTCCACGCGCGCGCTCGACGCCACCGTGCCGACAATTTCCACCAAGCCGCCGTCGGTGCGCACGTCCGCCTCCGGTTCCACCCGCGCCGCCACGGCCCGGGCCACCGCAAACGCCTCGGTCTCCGCGTTGGCAAACAAATCCACACCACCCGTGATCACCTGGTGCCGCGCTTCGCGAATGCGGGTGGCCAGATCCACTGCCTCGTCGTGAAGGTCGGCCTCGTGCGGTACCAGCAGGGTAGGAAACTCACTGCCCAGATCCGCGTCGAGGCTCGAATTGAAAAACGCGTAGAAGGTGAAATACTCCTCGTGGCGGATCGGGTCATAGGGATGGGAATGGCACTGCACGCACTGCATCGTCACCCCTCCGAAGGCCTGCCACACCGTGGCCACACGGTCCATCACCGCCATTGTCCGGAATTCCTCGTTGTCGGTGCCTCCTTCCTCGTTGGTCGGCGTGTTGCGGTTGAAAACAGTGGCGATCCGTTGGTCCATTGTCGCATCCGACAACAAATCACCGGCAATCTGTTCCACCAGCATCCGGTCGTAGGGCATATTGTCATTCAGGGCCCGGACCAGCCAGTCGCGATAGGGCCAGACGTCGCGGTGCGCGTCCTTCTCGTACCCCTTGGTGTCGGCGTAGCGCGCCAGATCGAGCCACACCGAGGCCCAGCGCTCGCCATAGGCTGGCGAGGCCAGGAGCCTGTCCACAGTTCTTTCGTATGCATCGGGCCGATCGTCGGCGAGGAATGCATCCACCTCGGCCGGCGTGGGAGGCAGGCCGATGAGATCGAGGGAAACCCGGCGCAACCATTCCTCGGGGGTGGCCTCGGGCGAGGGCTGCAAGCCCTCGGATTCAAGTCGCGCGAGAATGAAATGGTCGACAGCATTGCGCGCCCACTCCCCGGTGGCTGGCTCGGGCACCGGCGGTTTCTCCGGCGTCATGAATGCCCGGGGCTCCTTCCACTCGGCCCCTTCCTCGATCCATTGGCGCAGCAGCGCCACCGATTCCTCGTCCAGCATCGGCCCGTGATCCGGCGGCGGCATCGGGTCGCGGGCGTCCGTCACACGATCGAGCAGCAACGACCCCTCGGCATCGAAAGGCTTGATGATCGGCACCCCCGAGTCGCCGGTGGCAAAGGCCTCCTCCCGGAAAAGAAACGACACCCCGCCGCCGTGCATCACACCGCCATGGCAAGCCATGCAGTGATTCGCGAGAATCGGCCGGATATGCTCGTTGAAGTCAATCCTCTCCGTCCCCTCCGCGCCCACTCCGTTTCCGGCTCCGTTTTCACCAACGCCAACGCTTCCTGCGTCCTGCGCATTTCCCGCGAGCCGCCCGCCCGCCACCCCGGCGATAAGCAGGAGAATCCCGGCGGCAGCCATAGCTCGCCGCTTTGATCGATTGACTTTGGATTTCCCGGACATTGCAAATGTGGGATCGCGTTGAATCTTCATAACCCCGAAAAACAAGGAGCGCAGAGGCGTTACCCTTCCTCCCCTTGGCCCTCGTATCCAGCTTCGTCATCCTCCTCTGCCGGGTCTTCCTCCCCGGCATCCTCGGGCAACGGTGACGGGATGCCGGGCATCAGTGCGGCGAGCGCCTCAAGAGCACCGGCATCCTCTTCGAGAGCTGTCCCGCCGGCGAAAAGACGCGACAAGCCGGGTAACAACAGCAAATCCTCTACCGCGTTCGGAGTGATCGCGGTTTGGAAAAGGTTCAGGCTCTCCAATTCGGTGAGCGGGCGAAGCAAGGCCACTCCGGCATCGCCCACGCCCGTGTGGTCAAGGCGAAGGCGCCGCAGATTCTGCCAGGAGGCCACGTAAGCCATGCCGCCGTCGGTCACACCGGTGCGGGAGAGATCGGCCTCGGCGATGAATTCCGCCAGCGGGGAAAGCTGCTCAAGCGCGCTGTCGGTAAACGACTCGCCAATCCCCGCTGCGGAAACGAGTAGCCCGTCTTCCGGGTCGCGGGATATGGGCGACACCCTCCCGCTGAGCTGCGCGTTGATCTTTTCCACCAGGTCCGGATCGAAAACGATCACCGCCTCCGGCTCCACCTCTTCTTGTGCCGGCAATTCCGAGGCCGCGATGGCCATTTCCAAAGCCTCCTGCACGGCTGGCGGCGCGTCTGCCACATCGGGGGCCGGGGTTTCGCCGGGCAGGCCCGAGGCAATCCACCAGCGCAGATTCTCGATGTCCTGATCCGGCAGCGCCGGCCGCGTGGTCGGCGGCATGAACTCTTCGTCGTCGCGGGGAAGCGTCACGCGGCGCAGCAACTCACTCGCCTCCA
>SLCJ01000010.1 GCA_007125835.1 Verrucomicrobiales bacterium
AAAGCCAGCCGCGGACGCGCCCGATGGTAATGATCATCCTCAAACGGCACCAGCGTGTTCAGGCCGTCATTTCCCCCGGCCAACTGCACCAGCACCAAAATCGGATGATCGCGCCCGGTGGCCGCCTGCACCGACGAGCGCGCCGAGGCCGCCGCCACCAAACCCGCCATCGTGCGGCCGATGAACGAGGGAACCGTGGGGGCCATTGCCGTGCCCAGCAAAAGCCCCCGTTGCAAAAAGGATCTACGGGTATGAATCATGATCGTCAGCAGATTTGGTATTCGGGGGTGGCCATCAGAAAGCGGACCGTCGCCGCGACCGCCTCATCTCCAGCCGATGCACCACCGGCCCGGTGATGATATTCAAGCAAAATCTCCCGATAGCGACGCGTCATCGGGTCCTGAAAAAGCCGCATGCAAAGCCGGCGCGAAGCGGTGGGCAGATCCTCCCGGGCCTCCATAGGCAGCAGCCGCGCCCACATCCCCGGGTCCCCCCGCCCCATCCTTTCCACCAACTCACCCGCAAAACGATAGCGGTCCGTCAGCCGCCGCGTCGTAATCCACGCCCGGTCTCCCGGCCATCCGCCCACATTTGGCGGCTCGAACAATTCCTGCCCTAACTCACGCAGCACCCCCACCGCCCACGCCGAGGGCGGACGCCCGCACTCCAGCGTATGCACCGCCTGCGCATACCACTGCACCGGACTCTTGATCATCGCGCGACGGCGCGGTGCCGCATGAAACGCCTGGCTCGCCCACAGCACCGCCAACACCGGCCGCAGTTCGAAGCGCGAGCGCCGCAACACCTCCGCCAACCCCTCGATCACCCCCGCCTCCGGCTCGCCTCCCGCATAAAAATCCCAAATCCGCCGACACAGGAACGGCGCGCATTGCGGACGCCCCACCAGTAGACGCACAAAGCGCGAAGGCCGATGAAACCGCCCGCGCCGACCCAGAATCACCTTGCTATCGCGGTCCCTCGCGTCGGCCGCCTCCACCACCCGCGGTCTCCGCCCATCAGCATCCTCAATTCGCAAACCCGTCAGCGCCCGCGCCAGCTCCGCCACATCCTCCTCAGTGAAATTCCCCTCGCCCAAGGTGAAAAGCTCCATCAACTCGCGCGCCAGATTCTCATTGGGTGCCGCCCGGCTTCCCGATTCCGCATCGAGAAAACGAACCATCGCCGGATCCTCCACCATCGCCTGCACCAGACTCTCAAAATTCCCAAACGCCTGCTCGCGGAACACCTCCTGCTGCCGCCAAAGCATCCGCGCGCTGCGCACCTTCCGCGCACTCGTTGTGAAATGACCGTGCCAGAACAGCACCATCTTCTCATGCGCCGGATGTGCTGGCCGCCCCAAGCGCTCCACCCACCACGCGCGCAACCGCGCCACCCCATCCTCCGCCTCCCAATCCTCCTCCGAAGGATCCTTCCCAGACCCAACCCCCTCACGCCGCCGCCGCTCCAAACCAAGCGTCCCGCGCAACACCCGCTCCACCGCCTCCTGAGAACCCAGCCGCGCCGCCTCGTCAATCTCCGCAGGCGTACCGCCAAAGCAGGCCCGCCGCAACAAATGCGCCGCCTGATCATACGACCACTCGCTGGCGGGCACGGAATCAAGCCGTGGTGTGACGGATGAAACGCTCATCTTCTCAAAACAGGGGGGAAACGGGGCGGCAAGACACACACTCCCTCTCACCGCACAACGCCACGCGCAAGCCCATTCTTTCGCCAGAAAACCAAACGGGCAATCAGGCCCGAATGGTGGCTCGGGGCGGAATCGAACCGCCGACACGAGGATTTTCAGTCCACTGCTCTACCCCTGAGCTACCGAGCCTTCAACCAAAGGAACACCCCTCCAAAGAGCGGCGGGCGCAAACATGGCCGGAAACAGCAAATGAAGCAACTCCTTTTTTCACCCCCCCCACAACCCGAAAAACGAGCCCCCAGCCAGGCAAATGGGACGAGGGGTCATACTCGGAGCCATCGGCGGGCACGAGCTGCACGCCGATGGCGAACACATCGTTCTGCAAGCTTGCCCCGGGCCGGCAATAGATTCTCAGATTCCAGGATTCGCGCTCGGGGCCGCTTTTTCCCGCTGTGGCGGCCTCATTCTCCTCCTACCCCACCTACTCCTCGGCTTCCAGGGCCTGCTCTTCCGCCATGCTTTGGGCGAATGTGGCGATGAACCCTTCGATGGGAAACCAGGGCTCGAGATGGGCGACGGCCTCGCGACTTTCAGAGGAGGCTGGGATGTCGAAAAGATCGAAGTAGGTAGTGAGGTCGCGCTCCACGACAAGCGAGTAACGGCGGGCCCACTCGTCCTTGCGGCGCGCGTCATCGTCACGTCCGAGGAGACCTGCGCTTCCTTCTTCCGAGAGGTAGGTTTGGAAGGTCTTGGTCAGACTCTCGTAGCCAAATTCCTCAATCAACGGAATGTAGAGTGCGAGCTCCTCGAAAGGCCCGCGGCGCCCGTCCTCTAGCCGGGCGCGGAAAACGGCTTCCAAATCCCGGAAATTGCTGCGTGCCTCGCCCGGGGATAGCCCGCACACCCGGTCCATGATGTAGAGGGTGAACAGGTTGACGGTAACCTCGACAAAACTGTTGAAGGTGTAGGCCCGGCCCTGGTGGTTGTGGCCGAGTTCGTGGAAAAAGCCCCAGTCGCCACGGGTGCTCAGCCGCTCCAGATCGACGGAGTTTTCGGCGGACACGAGATGCGCCATGATGGGGTAGCCGGAATGCATCCAGCCTGCGCTGATCTGTTCATCGAAGACGAAGCGCTCGGCCACCAGTCGCTCGCCGGGCCAGCCCGCGAACTCCCAGCAGAGATCGAGCACACGATCCCAGAATTCGGCCACCGCCTGGGGATCCTCGACGGTTTCCAATACTTCGCGCGGCAGCGTCAGGGTAAGGTGCCGCCCGGCGATCTCGCCCCAGGGCGCGCCGCTTTGCTCCAACTGAGCGGGCCACTGCTCATTGTCATTCACCCCAAGTTGGAAAAAGGGCGCACGCACCGCGCCTTCTATCGCCACATCGACAGACGGGTTGGCCGATGGCGTCTCATTGATCCAGCCATAGCCGCCGTAGGTGCGCACATGGAACCCACCGCGCTCCTCGTCACGCGGAATGTCGATGTAAATGAGGCCACCAAACGCATTCGCCACTTCGATTGTCGGGGCATCGAGCGCGAACGACCGGCTGATCACCGGAAAACGCTTCCACTCGTCGCGCCGCCAGAGGCCGTCGGTATGGCTTCCCACACGCACGCTCCATCCGAGTTCGGCCACTTCCTCCGGCACGGTAATGGTCACGGCCTCCCCGGGAGCTGCATAGAGGCCGGTGACCTGCCAGCGCGGGTTGTTCGGATCGATGCTCACCGTGACGGCCACCCGTTCCGCGTCGTCGGCAACGGGCCCGGGGAATTCGGCAGCCCGCGGGTGGGCGGGTGTTTCCGCAGCCGACAAGTTGTGATACCACTCCACGGCCTGCTGCCAGGCCCTGCGCAGGTCTCGATCACTGCGGTCGAAGGCGACCGGTTCCTCCAGTCCGGGACTGAGTTCGTGAATGCTTTCAATGGTCTGCTCGGGATGCGCGGCTCCGGCATGCAGTGCGGAGGCGATGAGGGCGGGCAGAAGGACGACCTGGGGTTTAAATGGCGGCTTCATGCCGCTTTAATAAGCAACGGGCGCGAGAAAAGTTTCAAAAAACACAATCTGTGGCGTGCCATCGCCCCGGAATCACGAAGGAATCCATTCACGAAGGTGCTGCCCTCCCCTATGCCTCCACCCAGTCCTTGAGATGGGCGAGGCCCTCCTGGATATCGGCCACGCTGATGCCGGAGTAGGCAAAGCGGAGGTATTTGTTCGCCTCACCCGGCTGCGGTCTACCGAAGTGAATCCGGCTACAGAAGGACACCCCGGTCGCTTCCAAGGCGGCGCGGCGGAATGTCTCGTAATCGGTCATCCCCTTGGCCTCCATCGCCGCAGTCACGTTCGGGAAGAGATAGAAGGTGGTGTCCGGGCGGGCGCATTGAAAACCCTCGATGGCGTTGAGGGCATCGACGGCGGCGTCGCGCCTGAGCTTGAGTTCATCTACAAGGGCCCGAACCTCACTCTGGTCTTCGGTGAGCCCGGCGATACCCGCATGCTGGATGAAATGGGCCGTGCAGGACTCGGCATTGACGTTGAGCTTGGCAATCACGTCGATCACAGGCTTCGGGCCGATGGCCGCGCCAAGACGCCACCCGGTCATGGCGAATTTCTTGGAAAATGTATAGAGGAGCACGCACCGGTCCACCATCCCGGGCAGGCTGGCAAACGATTGACTCGTTCCCTGATAGCGGATTTCGAAGTAGGCCTCGTCGCAAAGAACCATCAGGTCATGGCGCATGACCAATTCGGCGAGCCGCTGGAATTCCTCCTCGTTGCACTCGGCGGCGATCGGATTCTGCAGGTCGTTGAGGATCAAGATGCGGGTCTTCGGCGTAATCGAGCGCTCGATCGTCTCGAGATCGATGGCAAAGCGCCCGCCGGTTTCCTTGTATCCGTAAGGCAGCCCCTTGCCGCCGAGGTATTCGATTTGCGACTCGTATATGGGGTATCCGGGATTGGGGTAAAGCACCTCATCGCCGGGGTTCATCACCGCCTGGAGGAACTTGCCAATCACGGGTTTGCCGCCTGGTTGAACCGCCACGTTCTCCGCCGTGTAGTTCAGGCCGTGCGACGCACTTACATCGGCAGCGAGGGCCTCACGGAGTCCGGGGATGCCGGCGGGCGGGCAATATCCCGTCTTGCCATCGCGCACTGCCTTGGCGGCCGCCTCGGCGATGGTGGATGGCGTGGGCAGGTTCATGTCGCCGAGGTGAAAGGGAAACACCCGGTTGCCCCTGGAGGCATGGGCGGCGGCCTCGCCAGAGACGGCAAAAGCGGTTTCAGTTCCCAGCTTTGAAATGCGACTGGCAATATTCATGACAATTTGGTGCGTGTAAATGTTTTTTATCCCTGCGGAGAGTTGGCGCCTCAGGCGGAGGCGGTGGGCAGGCCGAGATCACCTGCGTTGACAATGCTCGGTGCGGAAGACGGCGGCGGCCCCGAAAGATAGGGATGGATGTTGTCCGAAGTGGATACCGGAAACCCTTGGAGAATCGCCGCGACATTGCAGGCGGCAAGGCTGGCCATCCCCTCGCGTGTCCACGTGGTGGCCGAGGCAATGTGCGGAACGATCACCACATTGTCCAGCTCGGACAGCCCCGGTTTCATCGCCGGCTCATCTTCGAAAACATCCAGCCCTGCACGGAAATCAGGATTCGTGCGGCAGTGATCGACCAGAGCAGCCTCGTCAATCACCGGCCCGCGACTGGTATTGATCAGGATGGCGTCGGATTTCATGACGGCCAG
>SLCJ01000210.1 GCA_007125835.1 Verrucomicrobiales bacterium
CTGTTGCGGAGGGGCGCTCCCGGTAGCGGGTGCCACACCTCGACGTGTGCGGAAAATGCAGCGGTTGATCGTGCTTGACCAAATGGTCGTGAGTATCCAGGTTCAGAGATGCGCGTTTATATCGAGACGACGATCCCCAGCTATCTGACTGCCCGTCCAGCGCTGCAGGTCATTCAGGCAGGGCACCAGCTTTCGACCCGCCGCTGGTGGGAGGAATATAGTGGCAGCTTTGAGTTGTTCACATCCCTCGTCACCATTCAGGAAGCGCGGGAAGGAGATCGCGAAGCGGCGCAAAGACGACTGGACAGCCTGAAGGAGGTGCCCCTCCTTGCCGTCACCCCCGAGGTGGAGTTTATTGCCCAGCGACTTCTGGACGAGCAACTCCTGCCAATCAGTGCGGACCGCGACGCGCTTCACATCGGAGTTGCCGTGTTTCACGAGATGGATTTCCTTCTCACCTGGAATATCCGACACATTGCGAACGCTCAAATCCGAAAGAAGTTGCGTGCATTCGTCGAATCCTTGGGTTACTTTCTTCCCACCATCTGTTCACCCGAAGAACTACTACCGCCATGAATGTGAATGAACCATCCGACACCGTTCTCGATGAGATTTGGGCCATCAAGGACCGGCTCTCCGCGTCCAGCGGACACGAGCTTTCCAAGGCGTGCCGGAAGATCTATGCCGAGCAGGCTTTACATCCCGAACGTTTCCTCGTTCTCCGGCGAGATGCCAATGCACAACAAGGCGGCGCTGGGCAACCCGCTACCCGCGCCGAGTCGGAGCCGGAGGGTGGCGACAAACCTCAACCCGAAGCGGAGGGGCGCTCCCGGTAGCGGGTTGCCGGGCCTCGACGTGCAAAATGGGGAAGAGTTCCTCCTCGCATTAAATACAAGTAGCTGTAGAATACCGCCATGAGCATTGCAGATGTGAGAGACCTACCATTGCGTGAGAAGTTCCAGATTCTTGAGGCAATCTGGGAGGATTTGAGCTCACGTATTGAGGAGATACCGGTATCCACCGCCGTAAGAGAACTTCTCGATGAGAGAATTGAGAGGGTTCGTAGAGGAGCTGCTGAGGTGCATGACTGGGATGCGGTCAAGTATTCAATCGGTCAATCATGATTCAAGTCCGCATATCAAGCGATGCGTTGGATGATCTAGAAGATGGTTTTCGGTTTTATGAACTCTAAGAACCAGGATTGGGCGATTATTTTCTCTCCCAGCTACGAGCTCTGCGGGATTTTGCTTCGCGAGCGAAGTCAAGAGCCCGGATGAACGTTATGTTCTCACTCTCGTGCAGCCTACTCTCGAGGGAAAGAGCACGACGATTGTTCTGCGGGACACCAAGAGCGCGCAGGACATATGGGAGTTTGAGTACGACGCTGTGGCAGAGCGCATTGTAGCGACCCTCGAAGCTGGTTGGAGCCCTGACTCCAAGCACGTGGGCATCACGATTCAGTCGGGGGTTGGATCAGAGGTTATGGTGCTTCGCGTCGAAGATTCCGAGGTAGAAGAAGTCGAGATCCTACCGATCCCGCCGGCGCTTGATCGAGAACCTCGCCACAGCCGCGGAGGCGAGGTTTTTGGACATTGGGAGAACACACGCTCATTCTGGACGAGCGAGAACAGAAAGGATCGGTTCTTTCGATATTCGATTACTCCGAAGGGGAAGCTTCTGGCAGACAAGTATGAAGATCATGCGATAGATTGAGCCTAATCGGGTCCCCGTGACTGACCGTTAGGCCAGTCACGGGTCCCACACCACCCTGCGTACGGGTTGACTCCGCTGGGCTTCGTCCATGCGGGAAGGCTTCGCAGATTTCCCGCGCCGCCACAGCGACTGTGTCCGACTCATTCACGACCCCCCACTGGAGAGTGGGGGGCTCCTTACAAGACTCTGGCTGCGGCGTGTCGTTTCGTGTCGCCCCCCGCCAACGCACGATTCACCACCTACCATTCCCCCCTTGTTTCCAACGATTGGCAGGCAAACAATCTGGCTCTGGATGCCCATCCCAACTCATGGCTCTGGAATCAAGCGCAGTCCGGCGCGGAAGAAATAGCGCCCGGGTGGCGGGCCGTCGGTTGGTGGATCGACATCCACTTCATACAGCCCGTCTGGCAGGCGTGGCACGAGGTCGAGCAGGGGTGTGAAGTGAATCAGATCCTCCCCACCCTGCAGGTGGAACCCAAGGCGATTGTCGTAGGGGTTGTTCCAGTGCCAGCTCAGGCGGAATTGATAAGGCGCGAGCGATTCAATGTGCACCTGCGGCATGGTGAATTCGACCACCGGCACCGACGGGAAATCATCGGCGTAGTGCGGGTCTGTGCCTTCGAGCATTTCCTGCAACAGACTGTAGCCGTCGCCATCCAGATCGAGGAATGGGTTGTTGCCCAGACGGCCGAACAGGAACGCCTCCCAGCCGTCATCGAGCGCGTTCCAATCGCTGTCGCTCCAGCCGGGCATTGGCGCTCCGGCCAGTGCGATCGATTCCACCCACAGGGTGTAGCCGCCGCTTGGATGGTCGGTCACATGCCCGGTCGCAATGAATTGGAAACCTGGCAGGATGCGGAAACCCAGCGGCGCGGGCATCGGGTTGCCCTCTCGATCCGCAAGCCAATACTCGGCGTGGGTGTGCTCATGGCGCAACACAATCCACGGGCTGCGGTCGAAATTCTCGCCTGCCACCAGCGGCAGCGGCGAGGTGGTGAACGCCCTCTGCGGCAGCCCCTTGAGCAAGCCGTCCAATGCGCTCACCGCCCGGTCGACCACATCCTGCGGAATCATCTGGCGGTCGCTGTAGGCGTCGGGCAAGGCTCCGGTCTCGAAAAGCTGGCGCAGCGCATCGAAGGGCGGAATTGTCAGCGGATCATCCGGATCATTGTAGGCGTGGAAACCGATGCGGTAAACTTCGCGTGCCGTCGCCTCGAGGGCCTGCCGCCCCACCGGGGTTCCCCCCTCGCGCATGTGATCGAGCAACTCGCCCCACAAGTAGCCATGGTCTGTGGGCCCCCGCTCCGACAATCCTGCCAGCATCGCATCCGACACCGACCGACGCCCGGCTATCGGTCCTCCGGGCATGGAACGCGTGAAATCCACGTCCCCGCGGAAGGGTGTGAGCGTGACATGCGACCGGAAGGTCAGCGATCGCTGGCGGAAGATTGCGCCCAGCGCCTGTTCGACGAGCAGCAGGTGCAAGGTTTCGAGATAGGTCAGATTCAGGTTTGCCTCCACCAACGACCTCGCCTCAAGGTGATCCCGCACCGCCGCAATCCATTGCTGCGCCATTTGCCAGGTGGTTCCCGAAAGATCCGGCCTCGGCAAAGGGCTCATCGGTTCGGCCTCATTCGCGAAAATGCCAAACAGCCCGCGACCATGCCGGAGACCAGGCGGGTTGTTGTCGTTGATCATAAATCGGTCCGGGGTAGCCGCCACCCAGAACAAGGGGGGATCCGCCACCACATGGTTCGAGCGTCGGAAGGCCACCTCACCTGTTCCGCCGCCCGTTCCTTCGGCCCACCCCTCAAGCGCCAGGCCGCCATCAGGGCGGTGCAATGTCACCCATGTGCCCTCGCGAAGCTTGTCCGGATGCCAACTCGCACGAAACACCAGCGGGTCGTGTGGCCCCACCCCGGAATGCGACAGTGGCCGCACCCAAAACGAGAACCGCCGGGTGAGCGAAAGAATGTCCTGCTCGCTCGGCATGTCATCCGGATCCGTCGGGTCCGAGCCCAACAGAATTTCAAACAAATCCGACACCCCGTTGCCATCGCTGTCCAATCCTCCAGTGAGAGGGTCGATGCCATACAAGTCCTTGATGAAATCGGGCACGCCATCGCCATCGCTGTCCACATCCAAAAGCGATTCGGGAAAGGTGTAAGCGGCAGACTGCACCGGCGAACGCGCCTCCGAATCGTAGGCATACGCCCGAACCACCGTGTCACGATAGATTGGTCCGATCAGCCCCGAATAGACCTGCCAGTCCTGGCTGCCGTCGATCGCATAGTAGACAGTCGTTGCCGGGCTGGCGGTGAGTAGTTCAATTTCAATCGCCTCATTGTAGGCCCCGGGCTCGGGCTCGAACAAAATCAGATCCGGCACCGCCCCCACCGGTGCCTCCAAACTGAAGAACGAAGCATCAGGCGCAATTTGGTTGCCGAGTCCATGCGTCACCGGCGCCGGGCGCGCTCCGAGCTGAACCGCTTGCGGATCACCGAGTCCCGCGTCCGGCCCGCGCCATCTCTCGATCACGCCCTCCATCATCCCGGCGAATTGCGGGTTGTCGCTGAGCGAACTCGTCCACCCTCCGGCGCGCAAGCGCCCCTTGAGCGCCGGCTCATTGTCGTGAAACGGCCTGCCTGCAAACAAAAGCACATCGGCGGAGAGTTCGTCGCGCCGCAGCGGCTCCAGTGTATAGGAAGCCCCCGCCGCGAAGGGCATCAACCCGCCCTGATAGAAATGGCGAGTGAGGCGCGAGGTTGGCTGCCCCGGCACCGCCGAAGCGGCAAACCAATTTCCTCCCGCGTCCGGCATCAATCCGGTCCAGCGCTCACCCGGCGGCGGCGCCATGTTTTGCAGCGGCGTCAGCCTGTTATTGGCACCGTATGCAAAAATCCTCAGCATCGATCCATCCAGCGTGCATCCCACGATCCGCCAAGCCCCACCCGCCTCCACCGCCTGGATCCACGCCATCGGCTCCGGCAGCGTGCGCTCGAGCAACGAGCCCAGGCTACCGTCGGCATTTGCCACCGAGACGTGCATCTGATCGCTGCCCGGCACATGGAAAAGAAACACGCTTTGCGCAAACAAGGGATTGAAAGGCCCCCAGATCACCCGGCTGCCCGGCGGCACATCCGCAATCGAAGCCAGCACCGGCCACCAGGGATCGGTGTAATTCAACACCGCAAACCCCCAGTCTCCAAACTCATCCTCATAGACCTCGGCATAACGCAAAGCCCCCCCCTGCTCCATGGTCACGGCAAGAATCTGCCGCGCGCGCTCATCTGGATTGATCGCACCGACCAATTCAAACTGTCCGGATATTCGCGCCATGAGCCCCCGCCGATGCGGGCCCAGCGGCTGCGGCCGATTCCACACCGAGGTGGCGGCCATGCCGGAAAATCCCGGATCACTTTGCACCAGCGGAACCCCGACCACCAACTCCGGACCAACCCCCGAGGGCCACACGTCCAGGCTTTGACCGCCTTGCGGCGATACCACCCGCACCCGATTGGCTTGCGGGGCCGTTACCGCTACGTCGTCGCGCGTTGTCGCGCCGAAACGCCCTACTGCAACACCCGTCACTCCCTCAATGCCGACCGCATGCGTCGGCCCTCTCACCAGCCCATCCGCTGCGGTGGCCCCCATCAGGCGCACGCCGCCGCTCTCGCGGTC
>SLCJ01000062.1 GCA_007125835.1 Verrucomicrobiales bacterium
ACACGCGTCCAGTTTTCGTTGTCGAGGCTGACATGCGCCTCGAACCCACGGATCGCACCATTGTGCAGGTTCTCGCGTGCCGTCTGCACGAACCCGTCCAGCTCATACTCGCGGCCGAGCATCAACACAATTTCGTGCGGTAGCGGATTTTCGTTCTCGTCACTGATCTCCAGCGAATGCCATATCGTCTGCGGATTGCCGTCGAGCATGCGACGGGCGCGGTCGCCGCCCATGTGACGGGGTGCCGAGAGAACGACCCAGGCACCGGGGTCGATGAAAGGCGGCGGCTGCGACGGAGCCGCCTCCACCGCCAGTGATGCCTCGCGGCGTTCCTCGATACTGAGCCAGACCGAAGCGGAATAGGTGACTCCCGGCTCAAGTCCGGTCACCATCTGCCTGACCTCCGCCACCGTGTCTGACGGCACGATCAGTTCGGTCTGCCCCAGCTCGGGATGCGTCGTGTGCACCGCGCTGCCCTCCGGCGTGACCAGCCTCCAATCGCCGAAGCGGTAGCTGTTGAAACCGGGATCGGCCACGAGGCCGCCCTCGCCCCATTCGATCTCCGGCAGCGCCGGCGGCGTTTCGCGGTAGAGAACAAAAGGTGTGTTTGCCTCGATATCGGCCAACTCCACGCGCCCGTCGGCCACTGCCACCATTCGCTCGAACACACGCCCAAGATCGGTCAAACGGTACAATTCCGCCTGCTCCACGCCCGCCCAAGAAGATGGCACTTCCCACTGCGTGGTTCCTCCTTCGTCATTCCAGTGATAAATTTTCTCTTCCGTAAGCGGGTTCCACGGAATGAATGCCAGATTGTTCACCGGACGGGTGTTGGGTTCGTTGTAACGCAGCGAATGGATCAACTGGCCGTCGCGGCCATAAACCCGTGACACCGCTCCCTCCTCCAACACTTCGGTGCGCGGCCCGCCGCGGAACCAGGCGGCCTCATCCCCCATGCGGATCAGCTCGAAATGCTGGAGGTATTTGGTTGGCAGGTTGATATTGATCGCCGAATGCACGGTTTGGAGCATGTTGCGCTCGGCGTGCCAGCCCATGAATCCATCGCAATTGGAGCCGCGCAGCAGCGGGTCATGCGCAAACGTGTCCTTGTGCGAATACCAGATGAAGCGGGCGATTTCGCTGCGGTCGCCCTTGCCGCCGATCTGCTGCGTCCAGTCGTTGGCCACGTGGTTCCAGATCACCGCCTGCTCCATCACCCCCGGAAACTCGGTGGTCTGCACGATGCCGAGATCGTTTGTTTTCGTCGCCATCCGCCATCCCGGCCAGCCTCTCCCGTAATACACATCCAGATACACGAAATCCAGCCAGGGCAGGTCGTCGCGCATCGCCTCCAGGCGCTCGTAGAGCGTTCCGTAGGCTGAGTCGTAGCGGTAGTCGGTGTGGTAGGATTCATCGAGCCACGACCAACCGATTGAATTCATGTCCACCAGCGTCGGGCAGAACCACTTCGCCTCGGCATGGTATTCGTGGGCGTTGATATGCACACCGGAATACATGTTGAAATCGCGCGCGCGCCGCATCACGAAATTCAAATCGTCGCGCCCGCCCATGCGCCTCCCCACATTGTAGGCATAGTCGGGGTGCGAACTATCGTGACCCTCGGACTGATACCCCTTGAACTGGATCCGCTGGCCGAGCCCGTCGGTGTAAAGCCAGATCTTTTTCACGTTGTCCAGCACCCGGAGAAAGGGAAACGTGGCATTGCCCGCAAAATTAAAGGCAATGTGGTGCACCGGAAAGTCCCGGGTGGTTTCCCCCGCGAAGGGCTGTGGCACCTCCCTCCGGTAAGCGATCGCCGCATCCTGCCAGCACACCGCTCCATCGCCGTTTTCGTCGATCGCCACCACCAGGGTGACTCTTGGAGTCGGAAGAATTTCGTCGGGAATCTCACGATACGTCCACATCCCAGGCACCGCCGTGAACTCCCGCTCCACACCCTCGCCCTCAAGCTCGACCACCATCCGCAATTCCTCCTCGATCACGTTGGTGAACAGGCCCGCCGCCAGCGAGCCATTGGCGGCAAACGCGTAGGAGGCCCCACGCTGGCCGCGCGCGCCGCGGTTGCGGTTCGGGGCTTCCTCATTGTCGACGAAAGCCAGATCACTCACCGGGCCGATCAGGTCTCGATGCTCCGGCAGTTCCGTCGCATAATAGGCACCGGGAAAATTGCCAATCGCCGCCTGCTCGTCACCCCGCGCATGTAACAACACGAGACCGGGAATCTCAATCGTGCGCAAAAGGAAATCCCCCGGCTCACGGATGTTCTCAAGCGTCAGCGTCATCGCCTGACGGCCCACGACCACCCGCGCCTCCAGCGTCAGCGGCAGGTCGGCAAAATCCACCTCATACACCGCCTCGTGCTCCGAAATCCGCCGCAGGCCCACTTGGGACGGCCGCTGCTCCCCGCCGTTGATCAAGAAAACAGGGTCCGCCGAAGGCAGCTCCACTGATTCCCCACCAAGCGCATAGGCCGTCACGCTCGGAAATTCGGGATTCAAGTTCACCTCGAAATCGCCTGCCGTGAGATCGAGTCCCCGGACGTGGCCAGCAGCGAACATTCCTGCGATGAATACCGCACCGATCACCGGTGCACAAAAGTTATTTCCCCTTTTCATGTTTCAAGATCTGGTTGGTTGTTTATCCAAGCCGAGCCGCATTCGGGGGCCAATGCATGCAGGACGAGGAACGCCATGGAGATTAGAAAAACCCCGGAGCAGATCCGAGTTTCTCAGTGAAGGCTGGATGCAGCGCCCACAAAAGTCAAGATATTCCCGTGTTTTCGCCTCATAAAATCCGCCTGAATGGGCATTCGGCCTGCTGACACAAGGGAAAGGCTGCCCGGTGAAAAATCTGCCATAAATTTGATTTGGTATTGACAAATGAATGGCAAATTACTTATGATGAAACTTAGTATCGCAAAATGCCCCGAGGCGATCAAGCCTCAGGTATTCCTCAAAATCCAGAAACGCCCCCATGAATACTCCCACAAGAGAACTTGGTATTGAAAGCCGGATATCGGCCCAAGGCAGGTCCTCTGGCGGCTTTGCCCTGATCGTGGTGATGTCGATGATCGCACTGATCACTCTGCTCGTCGTGGGTTTGCTTTCGCTTGCCGCGAATTCGCAACGGAGTTCTTATCAAGGCCGGGCCATGGAAGAAGCCAAAGCCAACTCCCGGCTCGGCCTGATGATGGCTCTGGGCGAATTGCAGAAGCTGGCCGGGCCCGACCAGCGGATCACCGCCACAGCCGGAATCCTGGACGCCTCAACAGACTCCGCCTCTGTCGAAGGAGTGGAACATCCCCATTGGCTGGGGGCCTGGAATTCCTGGGGCACCTGGCTCAACGCTTCCTACGACCTGCCCGGCGGCGCTCTCACAATCCAAGATACCTACGTGGATGCCCGCGAGCCAATGTTCCGGCGCTGGCTGGTTTCGGGGCTGCGTCCCGAGGATGGCAGCCAACTCGACACGGCGAGGCAATCAAACCCCTTTGCCGAGAAACCCGTGCCTTTGGTCCGAGCCATTGATGGAGATGACTCCATTGAAACGCATGCCGGCCTCTCTGTCATTCGCCATGGAGAGCGGATCACCGGTGGCCATGCATGGTGGGTCAGCGGAGAGAATCTCAAGGCGGACATTTCCCTCAATGCCCCACCCGCCAGGGGTAGCGCCGCCGAGACAGAGGTGGGCCATGGTAACGCCGGCACCCGCCGCTTCGCCGAGATTGATGGACTGCACGACATGCCGCGTGATACCTCCGCAGCCTCGAAAATGATCTCTCTCGGCCAGGCACCACTTGCCGGAGCCGATCCGGCTGCCATCCAACGCCATATCCATGACTTCACCGCCTACAGCACAGGACTCTTGACTGACACTCGATGGGGAGGACTACGAAAAGATCTGAGCCTGCTGTTTGACCGCCCAACCCTGCCCGTATCGATGCGCAGAAGCGCTGTCAGCGCCCGCAGCCCGAGACCGATGTCGGCCGAACTGCAGGCCTTCAACCCAAGGATCCCCCAACGCCCATTCACCAGCTACGAACAATTTCACTCCTTCGCCCGGCAGTTCACCGCCTTGAGGCCGGGCAGATCCACGGAATTTCTCGATTGGTCCGGCAGCTCCCCATTCACGGCTGCCACCAACATAAGAGTCTCTGACAACCCCGACGGCCGCGAATACCGCCGCATGCCGATTATTGTCAAATCCTACTGCATTTTCAACCTGCAAACCGAGCGCGGCCCCACCCCGGAATCCCACCGCTATTTCCTTACCTATTCCCCGGTCGTTCAATTGTGGAATCCCTACAACACGCCTCTCGAACTGCCAAGTGGCGTGCTGCACAGCCACACCCTGCCTTACAAAATCACTTCCGTGCAATACAGAAGGGTCCTGCAGGATGCGGGAAGGCCGCGTCCCCAGGGCAATTGGACTGCGATCAACGTCTCGATGATGCAGGAATACTCGGCATCCGTCTATACTGCCAATTCGGGTTCCACCATCCGTTTCGAACCCGGCGAATTCATTCTGTTTTCGCTCAAGGAACGGCGCAGCGGCACCTCCCTGAGTGCGGCCCCCCTCACCCCCGGATTCGACCCGGGAGCCGTCGGCAGCATACGGGCCGAAATCCGTTTTGACCCGCCTCCGAATGCCAGGCAGCGAGCGGGCCTGGCGATGCGTCTGCGTCCTCATATCTCGTCTGCGGGAGACATCGCCATCTATCAGGGAGGAAACCCGGGATCTTTCTGCCAACAGCTCGGGGCCAATTTGCGCACATACTCCGGCGTCAACATCGATTGGTTTGGCGACCGCGACGGCGACTTCACCGTGTTCGCCCCGGACAACGGGCCCGATGTGGCCTACTGGCATACCGCAGACTCCGAGCCCGTGCCGTTCGCAGTCTATGGCGTGGCGCTCAAGGGAAGTGAACGGCTCACCTACGACAGTGAGCAGGACGACTGGCGAAGCCGCACATGGATCCACTCGCCGCCCGCCTTCGATGCGGAAAAGATGCTCGCGGTATACGACAACCCGCGACTGCTGGCCAAACAACGCCGCAGCTCATCCTTGCAGGCCCATTGGCGCACGGTAAGCGGCGTCGCTGAACTCGGCGAAACCATTCCCCACCTCGGGCACTCCGGCTTCATGGGCTCCGGCTCCACCGGCTCCGAAAAGATCCTGGCCGCGCCAATCCTCGAACTGCCCAGCGCACCGGTGCAGTCACTCGCAGGCTTCGCCGGCATGAGACTGCAGCCCGGGTGGTTCAATTATATGGCAACTTTGGACGACGGAAGAAGTGTGCGCTCCCACATCAGCTCAAGCAGCGCCAACCAGGCATGGAGACAAAAAGTTGGTGCCTACCGCAGCGGCGTGCCGGGTGTGGGCGTCGGCAATTCCTTCGCCAGCCCGATGATCCCGGGCGACACCGTCTACGCCTATCACGACATCTCGAAAATCAACCCCGAGTCAAATGACCCGCCTTGGCACGGATTGCAGGAAGACCTGAGGGACAGCCATGCGTTCTCCGACTTCTGGGACCATGGCCTGCTGGTGAACGACGGGTTATGGGACAGCTATTTTGTTTCGTCGCTGATGGGATCGATCCGCCGGTCGGACACCTCGGCTCCCCGCCTTCCCGAACTGCTGACCCAAACATTCCAAGAAAGGCAGCCGTTGCCCAACGCAAATTTCCAACCGATGGGCGTCGCCGATCCCGAGCAAGTCATCACCAGCCTCCAGCATCCCGACGGCTACCTTCAAGCCGCCCGCTATCTGGGCAACCGCGGCGCATTTAACGTAAATTCCGTCTCCGTGGATGCGTGGCACGCGTTTCTCTCCTCGCTCAAGGACCATGAAGCAACCTACCGCGATGGCATGGGAGAACTCCGTATGATCACGACTCCTCCTGGCACGGCAGTGGTTACCCGTTTCAATACGGAAACCGCTGGCATGGAGAGCCCGGACCCCCGCACCGGAGTCGAAGTCAACGGCTTGCCAAGCTGGACCGGCGTGCGCTTCCTGGACGATGCACAGCTTCGCCAACTCGCGGAAAAGTGTGTCGAGCAAGTCAAACTGCGCGGCCCCTTCCTCAATTTTTCCGACTTTGTGAACCGCCGCTTGTCCAACGATGCCTTCGGCACCAGAGGGGCCCTGCAAGCAGCTATCGATTTCGACGACGAAAACCCGGACCCGGGCTCGATTAACTACCGTTTCAAGAGCAATCCACCGACCGACATGATCGCGCCGGACGCCCCGGCGCTTTTGTCCGCCCGCTATCCTTTCCCCGCAGCCGCCGCCGGATCTCGCTTCACTGGGGCACCCGGGTATGTCGTGCAGTCCGACCTTCTCAGGCTCCTCGGCAATGGCATCGCAGTGCGGGACGACACCTTCCGCATCCGTGCCTATGGCGAAACCACCGACCGCAACGGCAGGGTGATCGCCCGCGCCTGGTGCGAGGCCGTTGTCCAACGCTCCATCGAATACATCGACCCCGGCAACGAACCCACCGCCGAAGCCGTCCGCCTCGATGCCAATGGAAATCCCTCGCTCAACAACCAATTGAGCGACATCAACCGCCAATTCGGAAGACGGTTTCACATCGTCTCTTTCCGGTGGTTGTCGCCCGAGGAAATCTAGGAGCATCATAACAGAAAAGCACCCATATCCATGCGCCTGATTCCTTCCGCCATCCTACCTGCGATCCTCCTGCTGACCGCATCCCTTACCGAAAGCCCCGCGCAAGGGACCTCGCGGGAAGCAAGAGAACCCTCACGCGGTGTGCGATTTGTTTGTGCAGCCATCGCACCGGGCACCCCAGACTTGATCAAAATCGCCACCACCGACGGCTACGTGGACGTGCCGCTCGGTACACGGAGTCCGGGACGATTCTTCCCCGTGGGAGAGGACGGCCTCATCCTCCTGGGATTGGAGACAGGCAACGAGACCAACCCGTTTCGTCCCCTGGCCAGGGCCCGCATGCCTGAAAACGTGAGACGGGCCATCGCCATACTGTTTCCCCGCGAGGAACGTCCGGATGGAACCTGCTACAATGTACTGCTCATCGACGAAAATGAAATCCGGGGCGGCGACGTGTTCCTCCTCAACATGCTGGAGGAACGCTGCGTCGTAAAGCTCGACGACACAACACTCTATCTCGAAAGCGGAAAGCCTCGGATCCATCGCTCAAGAGGCGGGCGGGAACCCCATAATTTGCCGGTTGCCATCGGTGTGGAAAGAAATCCACCCGAATCCGGCGATAGTTCCTGGGAAATGATCACCGCCTCCACATGGCGGCTG
Source organism: Verrucomicrobiales bacterium (assembly GCA_007125835.1). Lineage (GTDB taxonomy): Bacteria > Verrucomicrobiota > Verrucomicrobiia > Verrucomicrobiales > SLCJ01 > SLCJ01. Next base: position 7,315 of record SLCJ01000062.1, read on the forward strand.
ATGCCCACCCGGGCCGAAGTTTGCATCATTTATCCAAATCATGAATACCAAAGACCGGCACTGAAGGGCCTGACACTTTTCATCGAGCCGGGCGACTGAGCCCCGAAAACGGAGAAAATCCCGGGGAATGGCCGGAGCGTTGATTCGCGACGCCAAAGCGTGAGGCGCGCGGTGTGACCACCGCGCCCTCCAAACAACGCCGGCATTCCAGTCAGTAATTCAGCGCAGCCAGCTTCTTGGGTGTGAACTGGCCGTCCTGGCGGATTACCTTGCCATCGAAGGAAATCGTGCCGCCGCCGTATTCGGGCCTCTGGATGCAAACCATGTCCCAGTGCACCTGCGAGCGGTTGCCATTGTCGGTAACGCCCTCGTAGGCCTGGCCCGGGGTGAAGTGGAACGAGCCTGCGATTTTCTCATCGAAAAGAATGTCGCGCATCGGCCGCAGGATCTCGCGGTTGCAACCCAACGCGAATTCGCCAATGAACCTAGCCCCCTCGTCGCTGTCGAGAATCTCATTCAACGCTTCGGTGTGGTTAGCCTTCGCCTTGACAATCTTCCCCTTGCGAAACTCAAGCACCACGTTGTCAAAGGCAATGCCACGATAAAGCGAGGGCGCGTTGTAGGTGATGCGCCCGTTGACCGAATCCCTCACCGGCGCAGTGAACACTTCGCCATCCGGGATATTGCGCCGTCCGCTGCACGGCACGGCCCCCATGCCCTCGATCGAAAACCGCAAATCCGTTCCCGGCCCTTTGATCTCAACTTCCCGGGTCTTTTCGATCATTTCCACCAACTCGCCCATCGGAGCCTCCAGTGCCTTGTAGTTGAGCAGGCACACCCGGAAATAAAAATCCTCGAAGGCCGGCGTGGAGACGCCCGCCTGCTGGGCCATCGAAGGCCCCGGCCAGCGCAACACGCACCACTTGGTGTGGTTCACCCTGTGATTCTGCACCGGGCGCATCTTACCGTTCAGCAGCGACTGCGTCTCCTGCGGGATGTCGGAAAACTCCATGATATTGGCCGCACCACGGATGCAGATATACGCGTCCATTCGCTCCATCTGGAACAAATCCACCTCCGCCGCCACGTCCAACTGGGGCGCGCTGGCATGAAGCGCCAGTTCGCGCTGGATCCGCGAGTGCCGGACCGCCACATAGGGCAGCCCCTTGGCCGCGCGCGCCTCGCGGATCAACGCCACCACCATGTCGTCGGGCGTGTCGTGAACGTCGATAAGCACGCGCTCGCCTTTTTTGAGCGAGACGGAATGGCGGATCAGTTGACGGGCTAGTTTCGGATATCTCGGGTCCATGCCCGATAGTCTTACGCAGGAATCCGCCGGTGCAAAGCACAATCCGCCGCCTTTCCCGGATAATCCGCCGGGCAGAGCAGCTGGCATGGTCCGCCGGGAGGATGACTAGCCGCCGATAAAGAGCTGCCAGACATCCAGGCACACCTTGCAGAAATAGATGAACAAGGCAGCGACAAATCCGGTGGCACAGACAAAGATGGACTTTTCGGACATGGTGAGGGCTTTCGGCTTCGGGCCTGCTCGGTCGGCGGCCAACGGGCATCACTAAACACACGGCAGACGTAAATGCAAGGGCCTCCGCGTCTGGTGCGCATCGGCGAACCAATTGCTTGAGTTTCGCCGATTCCGCGCCATATTCGCCGCCCCGTTACCGAGCGGGCGGGCAGAACATCAAGTCCGCGCCTCGGGAACCCCATCCCAGCACGCCCCACGCCCCACCACTCCTCATGCAGCTCCCCGACTCCGCACCTTTCACCGCCGAGCAGCGCCAGGCCATCACCAGTCTCCTTTCCGGCCTCGACGCCATGCAGACCGGCTGGCTCAGCGGTTTCCTGGCCGGTGCCGGCAGCCAGTCCCCCGCGGCCGCCGCCCCTGCGGCCGCCGCCGCCCCCACCGTGACCGTGCTCTACGGCACCGAGTCCGGAAATGCGGAAACCCTCGCCGAAGAAGACGGCACCCGCCTGCGTAAGCTCGGATTCAAACCCCGGGTGCTCAACATGGCCGACATCAATGTCGGCGTACTTCAGGAAACAGACAACCTGATGGTCATCGTCAGCACTTGGGGCGACGGCGAACCGCCCGACGCCATCGCCGCGTTTTACTCCGAGCTGATGGCCGACACCGCACCCCGTCTCGAACACCTCAAATTCTCGGTGTGCGCGCTGGGCGACACCAGCTACGAACTTTTCTGCCAATGCGGCAAGGAAATTGACAAGCGCCTCGAATCCCTCGGCGCCAACCGCCTCGCGCCACGCGAGGACTGCGATGTCGACTTCGAGGAACCCCACGAGAAATGGTTCTCCAGCGTCGCCGCCATCCTCGGGCAGAACAAGACCGCCGCTCCCGCCGCCGCTGCAGTCACCCCCGCTCCACCCGCCGTCGCCTACGGCAAAAAGAATCCCTTCCCCGCCCCAGTGGCGCGCAAGCTTCTTCTGAGTGGCGAGGGATCCGCCAAGGAAACTTGGCACATCGAACTCAGTCTCGACGGCTCTGGAATGACCTATGAACCCGGAGACGCCCTCGGGCTCGTGCCCGTGAACCCACCCGACGTGGTCGAGGCCATCCTCGCCGCCGGATCATTTGACGCCAACCGAACGGTCACGCTCCGCGATGGTGGCGAGACCACTTTCGCCGACGCCCTCTCGCGCCACCTCGACATCACTGGCCTCAATGCCCTGATCCTCGGCAAGTACAACGCCCTGGCCAAGTCGTCGAAAATCGACGCGCTGCTCGCCCCCGAGAACAAAAAGGGCCTTTCCGACTACCTCCACGGTCGCCAGATCATCGATATGCTGCTCGAGTTCCCGATCAAGGGGCTCGATCCGCGCGAATTCACCGCCGTGCTTCGCAAGCTGCCGCCGCGTCTCTACTCCATCGCTTCCAGCCTCAAAGCCCATCCCGGCGAGGTGCATCTCACCGTCGCCGCCGTGCGCTACCAATCGCACGGCCGCAAACGCAAAGGCGTGGCTTCAACCTATGTGGCCGATTTCCTCGGCGAAAGCAGCCAGTCGGCCCACGTCTACACCCACGCCAACAAGAATTTCAAACTGCCACGCAGCGGCGAGACTCCGCTCATCATGGTCGGCCCCGGTACCGGCATCGCCCCCTTCCGCGCGTTTGTCGAAGAACGCGCCGCCAATGCCGACACCGGAAAATCGTGGCTGTTCTTCGGCGACCAGCACTACACCTTCGACTTCCTCTACCAGCTCGAATGGCAGCAGCACCTTAAATCCGGCGCGCTGTCCCGCCTCGATGTCGCCTTCTCCCGCGACCAAAAGGAAAAGGTCTACGTCCAGCACCGCATGCTCGAACAATCACGCGATATCTGGGCATGGCTGGAGGAAGGTGCCCACTTCTACGTCTGCGGCGACTCCACCCGCATGGCCCCGGACGTCCACCAGGCCTTGCTCGAAATCGCGCGCAAGGAGGGCGGGCTGAAAGACGATGCGGCCGAGGCTTATCTCGACGAACTCAAGAAGTCAAAGCGCTATCAGCGCGACGTGTACTAGTCCCAGCCTCACACAACTCACTCCACATCAACCACCCCAGCACCACGCGAAGCGTAGCGGAGCGACGACTTCATTCGTGGCGCGAGCGAGAAAGGCGGAAACGCCCTTCTCATCCTTCCCTCAGGCACCCCCCCTCTGCTGGCAAACCTTACCTGCAAACTATTCTTTCCTCGCCTCCGGGCCACCGAGACGCCGCATCAGGAACCCCGCCTGCCGAAACCGCCCATAGGGCGTGGATGCCGCACCGTGGCCCTCGTTGTGAACCACCACGAGGTCAAATTCCTTGCCCGCCCGCTGCAGGGCCGCCGCCACCTGAAAGGTGGACGCCGGGTCCACGTTTTGGTCCAGTTCCCCGACAATCAGCATCAGCTCACCCTCCAGTTTCGCCGCGTGCGTGACATTTGAATTTTCCTCGTAGATCTCATCCACCGGCCACCCCATCCACGCTTCATTCCACCACATTTTGTCGACCCGGTTGTCGTGGCATCCGCAATCCGCCACCGCCACCCGATAAAAATCCCCGTGGAAAAGCAGCGCCCCCATGGCGCTTTGCCCGCCGGCGCTGCCGCCATAGATCCCCACCCTCCCCAGGTCCATCCACGGCCGCGTGGCAGCCGCGGCCTCAATCCACAGGCGGCGGTCCGGCAACCCCGCATCGCGCAGGTTCTTCCACGCCACATCGTGAAACCCCTTGTGACGCCAGTTCGTGCCCATGCCGTCGATTTTCACCACCACAAACCCCAACTCCGCCATCGTCTGCAACCCCGACCAAACCTGAAACCCCTGGGGCACGAAAAACGAATGCGGGCCAGCGTAGATATTCTCCACAATGGCATGCTTCTTCTCCGGATCAAAGCCCACCGGACGGAAAATCAATCCATAAACCGGCGTCTCTCCATCGCGCCCCATGGCGACAAATGGCTCGGGCGGCAGCCACCCCTTTTCCTCCAGCAGGCTCGTGTCGGCCCGCGCGATCTCCGCCACCATAACCCCATCGGCCACCCGGCGAACCTCCGTGACTGGCGCATGATCCGGCCTGGACCACACCGCCACCAGGTAGCGCCCACAAGGCGAGAGCCTCGCGTCATGATGGCCTGTGGACGTGGTCAGCCGCGTGACCGATCCGCTTTCCAACTCGAGCCTCACATAATGGTGATGATAGAGATTTCCCGAGTCGCCACCTATCGTGCGGAGAATGGCCCAGCGCCCCTCCTCGTCGAGATGGGTGATGTCGCGCACATTCCATTCACCCTGCGTCAGCTGCACCGCCCCGGCCCCGGGAGCCGTCAAATCGATCCCATAGAGGTGGTTGTGGCCACTGGCCTCACTCGTAAACAGCAACTGCCCTCCCCCGCCCAGCACACGCAGCAGGTTTTTTCCACGTGTCGAGTAATCAAGAAATGTCGCCGACTCCTCACGGTGAAGTTCGGTCAGTTCACGCGTCGCCGTCTCGATTCGCACCAACACCCGTTGCTGGTTGTTGCGATGAACATAACGAATCACAAACCCACTAGAGTCAGGCAGCCACCCGGCGGTGCGGATCTTCCGCAAGTCCTGCGGCAGCCCATCACCCACCTCGCCCTCCTTGCCTTCCTCGCCCTCCTTGCCTTCCTCGACGGAAAACAAGCGGGGCCGTGCCACAGCCAACTCATCGCCTGGGCGGGGATAGGGAAAACGGATCAACTTCGGCAAAAATCCATCCGGTGGCAGGGCCTGCACAATGTGGGCCTGCGGCGTCTCCACACGCTGCTGCCGCCATGCCACAACGTGCCGTGAATCGGGTGCCCAGTAAAATGGCCCGCCATAGGGCGAGCTGCGGCTTCCCTCGCGGCTCAGTTGCCTTCGCTCTCCGCTCTCCCTGCACACCACAAACAGGTTGTGCCCGGCAATTTCCGCGCGCCACCTCCCGTCCGGCGAATCCTCGCGATTGCGCCGTGATTCCTCCTCCGGCTGCTCATCCTCCAGATCATCCACCCTAACCCGCACCAGGTTCCGCTCGGGTCCGGGACGGAACGAGCCAACCGCCCGTCCACCACTCACGAACTCCCAAGCGTGGCCGACAAAAGTCGACTGCCGATGGCTGCCCCCCGGAGCAACCGTGCCATAAGAACTCCTATTGCCCGCCCCATCGAGCCACCACAATTCAATCTCGGCATCCAACCTATTCTCCACATCCAATGAAATCCGCCGCCGCGAATCCCTCCCGGTTTCACTCCGGGTGTAAGTCCCGGGTGGGCTTGCGATCACCGGCTTGGGGCCTTCAGTCCGGGCGAGTTCCCCACCCGCAGCACGCCACACCCAAGATCCCTCCCCCACCTCCATCTCCAAATCACCCGATTCCTCGCAGGGGATTAGATGATCAATCGGCAGTCGGTTCGCGGCCACATCCCCTCCCCCCACCGCCTCCGCCAGCACATCCGCCACCGTCTGGTGATCGAATGCATCGTGTATCTCTCCGTCGTCCAGCTTCAGTTCGAGGAAACGTTTCTCTCCAGGTGCCGTCTCCCGCGTGAAAATGAGTCTCTTCCCCTGCTCAGACCAGTAAAGATCCGGCGAATCGTTCAGCACGAGACCGCGAAGCGAGCGCCCATTCGCATTGGCTCGGTCCATCGCCTCCCGGATTTCCTCAGATGTCAGCGCCGCCGCACCCCCCTGAGCATTGACGCCGAAACCCATTACCAGCCAAACCAGGCCGCAGACAAGCGCACACGTTCCAACGCCCGTGCCGCCCCGCAAAAAAACCTCTGGCCTCCGCATTGCGGTTTCCTCCGGCGCATTCCGTCTTTGCCCTCGGCGCGAATTCATCTCTGGAACAGGGTGGGAAATTGAAATACTATGCCCGGGGACTACGTTGTTCCCTCTCAAATCGGGCGAGTCCGCTCCCGGACCCGCCCAACCTGTAACTTAATATGAAGAATACCCAATTCGCAATCACTATCGCAGCCACTCTGGCCGCCTCGGCCTTGATCGCCACCGCCAACGACGAGGGCCCAAACCAGAAACTTGTCGGCGACCGGGTCCCCGGTGAATGGATCGACCTATTCAATGGCGAAAACCTCGACGGCTGGACACCAAAATTTTCCGGCCACGAAGTTGGCGTCAATCACAAAAATGTGTTCCGCGTCGAGGACGGCCTGCTCCGCGTCGTCTATGGCGAGGAATACGGCCCCTGGGATGGCGCTTTCGGCCACCTTTTCCACGAGCAGGAATTCTCGCACTACATCCTACGCGTCACCTACCGCTTCACCGGCCAACAAGCTCCGGGCGGACCGGGCTGGGCCATTCGCAACAATGGCATCATGTTCCATGGCCAGCGTCCAGAGGAAATGGAAATCGACCAGGATTTTCCGGATTCGATCGAGTTCCAAATGCTCGGCGGTTCCGGCAGTGGCGATCGCGTCACCGGCTCCCTTTGCACACCCGGCACGGACGTGAAGATCGACGGCGAACTCACGGGCCGCCACGTCACCGAATCTGACGGCCCGACTTTCCACGGCGATCAGTGGGTCACCCTCGAACTTGAGGTCCGTGGCAACGACATCATCCGCCACTGGGCCGACGGCAGGGTAATCCTCGAATACACCCATCCCCAGCGGAATGACGGCACACCCCTTGAATCGGGCACCATTTCCATCCAAGCGGAAAGCGCGCCCACCGACTTCAAAGCCATCCAGATCAAAGTGCTCGATCCCGATGCCCCCTTGATTCCCTTGGAAGTGGAGTAAAACAGGACCGCGAGCCCGGGTTCACGACCCGGGCTCGGCGGCAACCACTCGCACTTCGCTGCGCTCGCCGCCCACAAACAGACCGTTGGCCAACGCCACTCGGCCCGAAGAACTCACCCCAAGCTTGGACGACAGCAACCCCTGCTGGCTGCCATTAAACCCTTCCGCTGCGGCACCGCCCAAACCCGGCACGAGAATGGGCGTGCCAAATGTTTCCCCACCATCCTCGGATCGGGCATATCCCAATCCTTGCGGCCGCCCCGGAAAATCCGCAAATCGCTCCCACGCCAGGTGCAGGTGGCCCCGCGCATCGGCACGCAGGAAGGGAAACGCGCGGGCAGCGGCATCGTCCCCCGCCCCCCCCTCGAAAACAGGCCGCGCCGGGATAAAGTCCATCCCACCTGCCGCCGCACGTGTATACATTAACTGGGGCGCGCCACTCCGCCTCTCGCCATCACCATCCACATACGGCGCGCCATCCGGCCCGCCCAGGCTCTCCGCATACACAAGGTGCAGCGCACCTGCTCCATCAAAGACCACCCGTGGCGCATCCGCGTAGCCGGCACTTTCATGCGGCACCACAGGGCCTGAAAACTCAGCCCCCCCATCGGCCGAAACCCACAGGTGAATGTCCGCATCGACAATGTCGCCGACAGTATGCGCAATCACCACCCGGCCACCGCCATCCGCCGCAATCGACGGCGCGCGCGTGGGCAGTGGCTCGTCGCCACCACCACCGCCGGTGATATGGGCTCTCCCAGAAAAGGTCACCCCTCCGTCCGTCGAACGGCTGTACCACAAACGCCCCTCATACTCCGTCCATGCCGCGTGGAGCACCCCCGCCGGGCAGAGAAACAAGTCATAGCTGCCATTGTGCCAGCGCTGTGGATCGGTGCGCCCCTTGCCCGAGCCCTCGATCACATCCGAAAGGTTGACAAGCGGCCCGAACGTCCGCCCCCCATCGGTCGAAGAGGTGGAAAAAATCTCGCCGCCGTGACCGCCGCCGCGAAATACAATATCCTGCCAGATCACGTGAACAGAGATTTCATCAAGGCTGCCTCCATTGGTCATCACAAGCCGCGGAATCCACGAGAAGATGCCCGGGCTGCGGGAAATGTTGGACGGCTCCTCGAGCAGAGCTTCCCCCTCCGGACCATAGACCTGGAGGAAAATGTCGTGCGTCGGCAAATCGGCCCACGCCACCGCCACGAATCCCTCGTCATTCACCGCCACCGCCGCGTCGTCCACAAAATCAAACTCCGAATCATTCTGCCGCCACGGCCCCCGATGCGCATTGCCCGAGGCCACCTCGATCGCCTGCGACCAATCCAAACCCGCCAGCGACACCCCAGCACCAGCCGCCTCCCCAGCCGCCTCCCATGGCAACGCCGCTAAACACACCGCCGCCAGAAGACCTACACCACCCTTCGCTATGTTTCCCTCGACGGCAAACCCAACTTGAGAATCCAATTTCGTGCTCATCGATCCCGACAGCGCCACCGGCCGTCGATTTTGTCTGCTTTCCGCACCCTGTTTCGCCATCCCTCGGGATCAGCCAACTTCCATCCAGATCAGCATGCCTCAGGCTATTCGGGCATATCCAGATACTCCACCGCAACACCCTCGTCAGTCACTTCCTCCGAGCCCTCAAACGGATCGAAGTAGCCAATCCCCCTGCTGTCCAGCCACCCCAACCAAGGCCGCAAACGCTCCTCAAAACACGCAAAATCCTTGCGCCCTGCATTCGTCCACCCCGCCTCCGCCATCGCAATCAATCGCGGCCAGGTCATGAAATCACGCCGCGCCTGCGACACCGTAACCTCCGTCCACAAACAGGCCTGCACACCCAGCACTGTCGACGCTTCTTCCCAATCCAGACCAAGGCAATCGGGAAAAACGTGCACGTCGGCCAACGGATTGTAGCCGCCCCAGCGGCGCCCAACCTGATGTGAATCATGCTGCACAAAGTCGAAATAGGCAGGCCGCCGCGGGCAAAGAACCACCGGATATCCGCGCTCCAGCGCCCGCCCCAATACATCGCGGCGGTCGTGCCGCCACCAGTAGATCACCGTTTTGTCGATGGGCAAATCCCGGCCGGTGATCTCATCCCACCCTCCGGTCTTGAACCCCAGATCATTAATCACCCCTGCCATGCGCCGGTTGAACCAAGCCTCCACCTCCGCCAACTCCGTAAATCCCTCCCTCTCCTTCAACGCCTGAACCTCCGGCAACTCCGGCCAATGGTGCCACCCAAAATGCACCTCGTCGCCCCCGAAATGGATGATCCCCGCCTCCGGAAACAACCCCGCCACCTCGGCCAGAATCGTGTCCAAAAAGGCCAGCGTCTCCTCCCGCGCCGGATTGAAGGTGAAATTCGGCCACTTCACCGTGCTCCCACGCTGCAAATACCCGCCGCCGCCATGCTCCGGATAGGCCTTCACAGCCGCATCCGCATGCCCAGGCATGTCAATCTCCGGAATCACCACAATATGCCGCTCCGCCGCATACGCCAAAATCCCGCGAATCTGATCCTGCGTGTAATACTGCGCCGGCGCATCGTCCCGCACATCAGTCTCCGCTCCACGCCCGCCCACAGTCGTCAATTTGGGAAAAGCCTTAATCTCAATACGCCACCCCGGCGAATCCGTCAGATGCCAGTGGAATCGGTTCATTTTCAACCGCGCCATGCCGTCCAGCAGCCGCTTCACCGCCTCCATCCCCGAAAAATGACGCGACTCGTCCAACATAAACCCGCGATACCCAAAACGCGGCTCATCCCGGATGTCCATCGCCGCCAGCGTAACCACGCCTTCCTCACAGCGCGGTGCCCCTTCCACAAGCTGCGCCAAGGTCTGCAATCCATAAAAATGGCCGCTCGCCTCCGCCGCATACACACGAATGCCATGCGGGCGAACCATCAACAAATACCCCTCCCCCACAGGAGCCGGACCAAAACGGTCGCCATCCAGATCCGATGCCCCGACAAACCGAATCCGCGACTCGTCCCCTCCCTCCCTCACATCCAACCCCACCTCCCGCAGCGTCGGCAGAACCAGCGACCCCCCACCCGGCGGCAAAGCTACCTCCACCTCCCCGGCCAGTTCCAACTCCCCCTCCTGAGGCTTCACTTCCTGAGGCAGCGGAATCACCGGGACATCCGCCAACGCGGAGCCCACAAAAATCAACATCGGTAAAATCAAGAATTTCATATTGGCGAAAGTGTAGCCTCGCACATGCGGCGGC
>SLCJ01000104.1 GCA_007125835.1 Verrucomicrobiales bacterium
CGCCTGATTGCCGTCGGTGAAGGAGTTCGCGTTGGCAGCGAAAGGCGGGCCCTGGCGCTCACGTCGGGCATTCCCGCATTCCGGTTCGAATTGCCTCCTGCGCTGCCAAGCCACCGGCTCGATTTCGACACCATAGTCGATGGCTCTTTTGTGCTGCGCGCGGAAAACTCGTCCGGGGGCGACTACCTCGTCACCTCGGAGGGAGGACTCGACGTGGACGGGTTTCTCACGGACGGCATAGCGGGTGGGCGGGCCCTGGCGGTTCGCGGGCGCCCCTTGGCCCTTGCCTCGGGGTGGCAGGGGATTCTTGGCGACCGCCCGCGCACGGTTTCGCTGTGGATGCGGCTGCCTGTGGGCCACCAACCGGACTACGCGCCGGCGATGGTGATGTGGGGGCACGCCGGGCCGGAGTTCAGCCATCTCAACCCAAAATTCAAAGTCGCGGTCGCCGCTTGCGAGAGCGATGCGGGGCGTCCGGCGGTGCTCCGCATTTCTTTCGGGCAGCTTCTGCTCGCCGGGAGCACCCCCTTGGCCGATGGCCAATGGCGCCATGTGGCGGTGGTTTTCCGCGGGCACGATTCGATCGGCAGACCCCGCATCGAGGCGTGGATCGACGGACAACGGGAATCCCTCGCCGACATTTCCCGCCACATCACCTCTCTCACCCCCGTGGAAACCCTCCCCACACCCGGTGAAGGTCTGCTCATCGGCCGCTACGAATTGCGGCCCACAGGACCAGCGGGAACATACTTCGGCGGCGACCTCGACCAAATCGAAATTTTCCACGGCGCGCTGCGGGCGTCCGCGATCCGCACGCTCGCGGCGCAAGGGGACGAATAGCCGACAATAGCCGACAATAGCCAGCAGCCGCGCCATGGGCCGCGCACTTCTCGGCCAAGATGCCCGGTTCAGCGTGCCACCAGCAGGTCGTCGCGGCTTAGCCCGGTGAGCTGGCCAAGGCGGTTGAGAAGCCAGAAAAGCATACCGATCAGGATCACAAACACCGGCACCCCGATCACGAAAAAGCCCCACAGAGTCTGCCGCGCCACCGCATCGTTGTAGGCTTCACGCGCGTTCGCCGCCACCGTGTCGACCGCCGACAGGAAATAATACGCAAGGGCGAAATTGAGCACCGTCGAGACGAGAAACGCACCCCCGAAGGCCAGCGTGGCTCGCCACAGGGTGCCCTCCAACTCGTTTTCCCGTTTTCGTTCGACCAGCGCCCGGCGGATACGCTCAAGGTCGAAAATTTCCGGGTTGAATATGAACACCCGGATCAATGGCGTGTGCGTGAAATGCGAGACAATCACCGTGATCCCAAGCACCAGCGGAATCGCCGCCTCCTTGGTCGCGAACAGCAGCGCCGCTTGCTCGTGGATGCTGCCGTCGGCGCGCCATACCATCAAGGTGATGCCCCCGGTGAGCAGCACACTGACCAGACCAATCAGGGAAAACGGGTTCATCGCCCGGTGCCGCGCGAAATACCAGATGCCATAACAAAGTGGCAGCAGAACTGCCAGCGACATGCCCCACGCCGCGCCGATGTGCCACATTTTCTCCCCCTCCTTGCCCAACGCGCTCAGCGCGATGACGGGCAGGAGAATGTTGACGAGGAAATTGGTGAGGGGGTTTTCCTTGGGGCGGGCAGGCGGCATCGCCAACTGTGGCGTCACGCCTCTTGGCGTCAAGCGCCGAATCCAGCACCGCAGCATCCCCTTCTTGACCGTCCGCCATCCTCCGGCGAACGTATCCACCCATGGAAATGACCAGCCCAACCGAAACAAAATCCCTGGAGGAAAAAGCTGCCGAACTTGCCGACGAACTCGGCATCCTGCCCGATGTCGACGCCCGCTTCGAATACCTGATCGGGCTGGGGCGCCACTACCCGGCGATGGACGATTCCTTCCGCCGCGACGAAAACCTCCTGCCGGGATGCGTGTCGCAGCTCTGGCTCCATCCCGAAGTGCGGGACGGAGCCTGCGTATTCCACATGGATGCGGACGCCCAAATCACCAAGGGCCTGGCTGCTGTCGTTTGCGGATTCTACACGGGAGCGCCCCCGGAGGACGTGGCGCGCGTCGAGCCGACGTTTCTCGAAGATACAGGCCTCACCCAACAGCTCACCCCAAACCGCCGCAACGGCCTGGGCAACCTGCGTGCGCGCATTCGCGGCTTCGCCGAAAAAGCGGCCGCAAAATAAACGGATGTGAGTGGAAGGTGCCGACGAAACCACGGGGCGGGGAAAAGCCAGCAGATGACTCCGTCGCGACCCATGCCACATGCCACATGCCCGATGGCCAAGGGAAAAAGACGCTGCGCGCCGCCAGTAATGCCCTGATATCCCTTTGAAAAAAGTGGCTACCCGGCCAGGACTCGAACCTGAAATAACAGAACCAAAATCTGCTGTGTTGCCAATTACACCACCGGGCAGTTCGGCGGATATCTTATCGCAGCCTGAAGCTGCTTGCAAGCGGGAATCACGCGCGGATGCAATTTCCGCCGTATGAGCAGCCGGGCTCGCGAGAGAAATCCCGTTTGCGCGGTGCCGGCAGGGCCGAATCCGCTTGCGTTGGCGCGAGCTTGTGGAATGCTGTATCCCAGCATGAAGAACGGTCGAACCAAACTCCTGACAGTTACCGCCCTGGGTGCCGCGCTGGCCTTGCTCTCCTCCTGCCAAACGACGCGGAGTGATGGAAGCCTTGCCGCTTTCGACGATTACCCTTTTGACGAGCACGGCAACTACATCGAAGACGCCGCTCGCGGCATGGGCACGTCATCCGGACGCCGCCCGGTGTCGGTGGCGTCGGCTCCTCCGCCCACCTCGGATCCAGGCTACCAAGCCGTGGCACCCTCTCCAAGTCCGCCCCCGTCCACGGCCAGCGCTCCGTCGCCCGCGCCAAGGCCCTCGCCCCCACCTGCCGCCGCCCGCACCCACACCGTCCAACGGGGTGACACCCTCTGGGGCTTGAGCCGCCGATACAATACCAGCGTGCGTGCCATCCAAAATGCGAACGGCCTCTCCTCGGACCTCATCCGCATCGGCCAGACGCTCCAAATCCCGCGCTGATTTGCAGATCAGGGGGCATTGTCATTCTCTCTGCCTCCTAGTCGAGACAATCGACGTCCACCACCGTGCAACGCCAAGTGGGGGCGGTTTGCAACCGCACTACCCGGATAAGCGCTCCCGTTTCCCGTGGCTGCGATCATGGGTCGCAGTCGAGGATGGAACGAGAATGTCTGGTGCCAGGCGCATCCCCATTCTCCACCCATCCTCGCGGAGACCGGTGATCTCCACCACCGTGCAACACCCAGTGGGGGCGGTTTGCAACCGCCCTCCTCGATTTGCGCTTGTCAATCAGCCTGTCTCGCCGTCGCTTTGTGCGGAACTCCCGCCGCTTTCTTCGGAATTCGAGGCATCAGACGTTTCGTTTGTTCCAAGAGCCTCGGCCGCTTCATCCCCGCCGGCGTCGACCGCAAGCGTACCCACGGCCGGGATGTCTTGGATCTGTTTGCGCTCCGGAGCCGCGCCCAGCGACTCAAAGCGCCGCGCCGAAGGAAGCAGCCGCCGCTCGAAACTACCCACCGCCGAATTGAAATGGCCGACACCCGAGTTGAGCGCGCGTCCGAGTTTGCCGAGATGATTGGTGAAAACCTCCAGCCGCGCGTGCAATTCGCGCCCGGCCTCGGCGATCAGGCGCGCGTTCTCGGCCAAGCTCTCCTGCCTCCAGCCATAAGCCACCGCCCGCAGAAGTGCGATGAGCGTGGTCGGCGTGGCGATGATCACACCATTTTCGATGCCGCGTTCGGTGAGCGTGGGGTCTTTATCCAGCGCGGCGGAAAAGAAGGATTCGGCCGGTAGGAACAAGACCACAAATTCGGGCGTCGGATCAAATTGCTCGCTGTAGCTCTTCGCCGCAAGCTGCACAATGTGTGTGCGCACCTGACGGGCGTGACGCGTGAGTTCGGCATCGCGCACCGCGTCGTCCTCGCTCTCCACCGCATTCAGGTAGGCATCCATCGGAGCCTTGGCATCGACCACAATCTGCTTGCCGCCGGGCAGGCGGACAATCATGTCGGGACGAAGCCGCCGACCCTCGTCCGTGGTGGTGCTGGCCTGGGTGATGAAATCGCAATGCTCCTGCATACCAGCCAGCTCAACCACACGCTGCAACTGAATCTCGCCCCACTGGCCACGGCCCACCGGTTGCCTCAAGGCCCGCACCAGCCGCCCGGTTTCCTGACGCAATCCGGCATTGGTGTCGTGAAGCATCGTCACTTGTTCGCGCAATGCGCGGTAGGCTCCCTCCCGCGCGGTCTCGATTTCGCCGATTCGCGCATCCACTTTTTCCAGTGACTCGCGGATCGGTTTGACCAGCGAATCCACCGCCTTTTGGCGGGCGTCGAGGGTGCTCCCTGCCACTTCGAGGAAGCGCGCCTGGGTGCTCTCCAGCGCTTTGGCCGAAAGGGCCTGAAAAGTGTCAGCAAAGCGCTGCTCCAGCCTCTCCATCCGCCGCGCATTTTCCTCGTGGGCCGCCACCTCGGCCTCGTGGCGGCTCCCCACCGCCGCCAGGCGCTCGCGCAGACCCGCCGCCTCGCGCCGCGCCTCGTCGAGGGCATTTTCAAGCGACTTCACGCGTTCGCCCGCCTCGTCGGCGCGGCGGCGCGCGTCCTCCCACATCGTTTCCAAGCGCCCGGCCTTTGTCCGGCAGGCGAACCAGACAATCAACGCGGGAACCACGGCGGCCGTAGCCAGCCATAACCAAAATTGCGACTCCATTCCCTCAAGCATCCCTCTACCATGCTGCGGATGCCCCACAAGGCCAACGGAAATCAAACCGAAATCACGCCTGAATCCGATACCCCGCCGTGCCGGAACGCTACAGCCACTATCCGCGGCGATCCATCACCGGACGCACCGGAATCCCCGCCGCCGCCAGCTCCTCCTTCACCGCGCCCACCGTGTAGGTCCCAAAATGGAAAATCGAGGCCGCCAGCACTGCGTCGGCCCGACCCTCGCGTAGCACGGAAATCATGTGCTCCACATTCCCCGCACCCCCGGAGGCAATCACCGGCACCGGCACCGCATCCGATACCCGGGCATTCAGCTCCAGGTCATAGCCGTCCTTCGTGCCGTCAGCGTCCATGCTGGTCAACAAAATCTCACCGGCCCCGCGGTCCGTCACCTCCCGCGCCCACTCGATGGCGTCGAGTTCGGTGGCATTGCGCCCGCCGTGGGTATAAACCGTCCACGACCCGCGATCATTTCGCTTCGCGTCGATTGCCACTACGATGCACTGGCTGCCGAACGCGCGGCTCCCCTCATCCACCACGTCCGGGCGGTGGATCGCTGCGGTATTTACGCCCACCTTGTCCGCCCCGGCCAGCAACATCCGCCGCATGTCCGCCGTGGTGCGGATTCCTCCGCCCACCGTCAATGGCATGAACACCCGCTCCGCCGTGCGCCGCACCACATCCTCCATCGTCTCCCGCCCGTCCGAAGAAGCCGTGATATCGAGAAACACCAGCTCGTCCGCCCCCTGGCGGTTATATTCCACCGCACACTCCACCGGGTCTCCCGCATCCCGCAAATTGACGAATTTCGTGCCCTTGACCACACGGCCATCGGTCACATCAAGGCAGGGAATCACTCGTTTGGCCAGCATGGAAAGGTAAAGGGGAGGGGAGATGGTGAAATGGATGACGGATGAAAAAGGATGCAGCGAGGGGCCGACAACCGGCAAGCCGCACAAAAGTGCCACCCCGCCGCCACCCGGCACCGCAACCATCGCATCGCGCCGCCCCCTCGGCAAGCTGCCAAAACAGCCCACCACGACCCACCATCCCGGCCAAAATGCCAACGCAAGCGATCCCAGGCCAAGCCGCGCGGAAATAATTCTCGCCGCGCCTGAACCCGTCGCGCTTGGAACCAAGCCCCTCGTGGTCAGAGACCTTTCATCCCGGCTGCGGATACCCGCCGCTCGATCAGGCGTCGATCACAATGTCGGCAGCTCCTGCCGGGATCGAGCAGCAAAGAAGCTGGTTGCCCGGGTCGGGCTCCCCGGTGTGGCCCTCCGGATATTCCACGTCTCCGGAGAGTAGGGTCTGTTGGCAGGCGGTGCAGGAGCCCATCCGGCAACTGAAATCCAGCGACAGCCCGAGCGATTCGCCCAGCTCCAGAAGACTCTCATGCGAACCATCCCACTCCGCTTCCACCCCGGATTTTTGAAAAGTGACTTTTGGCATGCGATGGCTACGAATGCGGCGGCGTGAGGGATGCCCAGACACCATGGAGCGGCAAGCCTCCTTCGCCGATTCAGCGTTGGCTGCGGTTGGAGCGCTTCCCCCACCGCGCGCCCTGGCGCGCTGCTCGCCGGGTGGGGCGCTTGCGGATTTCTCTGTTCCAGCGCTCATGGGGCAGGTGTGCCCATTTTCTCAATTGGCCCGATGCAAGGTGAGCTGGGGGAAGGGAATGGTCCATCCCTCGCGAACCGCCGTATCGACCGCCACCCTCTGAACCAGGCGATGGAGCTGATTGAAGCGCTCCGCCACCGAACCATCCATGTCGATGCGGATGGCAATCTCAAGCGACGAGTCGTCGGCCTCGGCAAACTCGACACGGACCTGTTTGATGGTGTCCGCCCCATGGGCCTCGCCGATGGCCGTCGTCAGGGCTTCGCTGAGGATTTGCGGAATGCGGGTGGTGGACTCGGCGGCGTGCGCGTAATCGATGCCGAATTCAGACCGGATGCGGAATCCACGGGAGAGGTTGACCGGATGTAAATCGAGGAAGGCAAGAGCGGGAAAGGTTTTGGGGCTTGTGCCCCGCAGTTCGACCACGACCTGCTCAGGAGTTTGTGTGACCACCCGCCCGAAGGTGCCGTCGGAAAGCAACACCCATTCGCCCTTCCGGGTGGGGAACCATGGCTCGTCAGGAACAAACGGGCGCGAAAACTCACCGACAAGAAAGCGCAGCGGCAAACGTACGCGACTGCCCTCGAGTGCCGGATTTTCCAACTCGGCCACCATGCCGAGACGGTCGACCAAGTAGGGCAGACCATGGCGGAGGATGCGCTCACCCTCGCGCACCGTGCCGATGTTAAGGAGCAGGTTGAGCTGCTCAAGATAGGTCAGCAGGGTGTGGCGGCTCCCCCACACAGCGCCGACCAATAACAGAGTAACTAATGTGAGCAACAACCAGTCGCCGCGAATGTAAAAGACGAGAAGGGCGGCTGCCAAGGCAAGCAAGCTGCTGGCCAATGCCGCCACAAATCCGGTGAGCCGCGCAAAAAATCGCGTGCCGCCGCCGGTGCCGGCTTCCCACCGGCGAGACACGATTTTGTAGAGCAGGCGACTGAGCCAAAACACGGCAACAAAGGCCGCTGCCGCGCCAACGAGGTTGATTCCGCGCGTGCGCCAAAACGAGCGTCCCAAGTCGGAAACGGTTTCCAGCGTGGATCGGGTTTCGCGCTCCTTCACGGCCAGGCGTCCTTCCAACAGGTGGATCTGACTGGCCGCCTCGCGCTGACGCGCCTCCCAATCACGCACGATGGTCGCCAGATGCTCGGCGAGGGCCGACGGGGTGTCATCGGCCTCTTGCAGGCGAACCAAGCGCTCGCGCACCTCAGCGGCATCGGCCTCGCGCTCCCGCCACGTGCGGAGATTGGCCCGCATCTCCTCGATATCACGCGGCCCGGCTGTGGCATCACGCCATTCCCCGATCACGGGCTGCAACAGGTCGCGCAGGTCGTCTTGAAGGGTTCGCGGTTCGCCAGGTTCCTCCGTCTGCCCAGCATCGTCGACACCAGTGGCCCAGATGCGGAGGTCGCGCCGGAGGTTTGCTAGGCGCTCCTCCTGGCGGTGAATCAACCCCTCCAGCTCGGTGGCGGCTGGCCCCGGCGGAGTTTGCTCCAGAGTCTCCCGCATCTCGCGAAGCTCGGCATCGGCCTCCTGCACCAGCGCGTGCAGCGAGAGTAGGGTCGAATCGGCGGTTTGGGTTGCGACGGCTTCGGGAGCCTCGCCAGCCAGGCCGGGCACCGGGGCATCGTCCGGCTCGCCGGAAACCGGTGCCGCTGCCAGCGCGATCATGGCGGCGACCGCCGACAGCCACCGCAGCAGCCGACTCCGGCGATCCATTCCCTGGGACGCGTTTTTCATCCCCTCAATCCAACAGGGAACCACGGCAAACGCAAGCGGGAATGTGAGGCAGCAAAGCCCTCACCTAGTCCTCCTTGTACGGAAATTGTTGGTGCCACGGAGTCGTCGATTCGTAGGCCTTGGCCGCGCGCAGCAGCGAGGCCTCGGCAAATGCCCGGCCCGTGATTTGGATGCCCACCGGCAGCGGGCGCTCGTCCACCGTGAAACCAGCGGGAACACTGATGGATGGCAGGCCGGCGAGGTTGGCCGGGATTGTGAACAGGTCCGAGAGATACATCGACACCGGATCACTTGTCCGGTCGCCCAAGGGGAAGGCCGGCTCCGGTGCCGTCGGGGTGAGGATGAAATCCGCGCGCGAGAATGCGGTCGCATACTCGCGGCGCAGCAGCGACCTCACTTTGAGCGCGGTTTGATAATAAGCGTCATAAAATCCGGAACTGAGAACGAAGGTGCCTAACAGGATGCGACGTTTGACCTCCGGCCCGAAGCCCCCCTCGCGGCTGCGTGTGTGAAGATCCAGAGTGTCGGCTGGACTCTCGCAGCGAAGGCCGTAGCGGACGCCGTCGAAACGCGCCAGGTTGGTCGAGGCCTCGGCGGGCGCTATCACGTAGTAGGCCGCCACCGCGTGCGTGCTGGCCGGAAGGTCGACGTCGCACAACTCGGCTCCGAGCGAGCGCAGGTGGTCACACGCTTCATCGAAAACCTTGAGCACGGAAGGAGCGACGGCTTCACGGTCCATTTCACGCGGGATTCCGAAGGTGATGCCCTTGAGGTCCTCCACGCTTCCGGGGACTAAGGAGTCGACCGGCTCCCGCGCCGATGTCGAATCATGCGGGTCGTGGCCAGCCATGATCTCAAGCAACAGCGCCGCATCATCCACCGTGCGCGACAAAGGGCCGATCTGGTCCAGCGAAGAAGCATAAGCAACCAAACCGTAGCGGGAAACACGCCCGTAGGTCGGCTTCATGCCCACCACTCCGCAAAAAGACGCCGGCTGACGAATCGATCCTCCGGTGTCGGAGCCCAGCGCCGCCAGCGCCGTGCCATCCGCCACCGCCGCCGCCGACCCCCCGCTCGATCCACCCGGCACGCGAGTCGGGTCCCACGGATTGGTCGTCGCTTGAAGCGCGCTGTTTTCCGTGGACGAACCCATCGCGAATTCATCCATGTTCAAGCGCCCGAAAAATGTGGCTCCAGCTCGCCGCAGACGCACCGCCGCCGTGGCATCGTATGGCGCAGTGTATTTCCCGGCGAGAAAACGCGACCCACACGAGCAAGGGTGGCCCAGCACGTTGATGTTGTCCTTGATCGCAATCGGCAGGCCCGCAAGAGGTGTCTCCGGATCGAAGTTCTCCACCTCGGCCAACGCCCGCTCGGTATCGGCTTGCAGAAACGCGCGGGTGCCGCTGTCACGGGCGGCAATCCGCTCCGCCAGCGCCGTGACGACCTCGCGAGGGTGGATTTCCTTGCGGCGGATCAGGTCGCGCAGTGAGAAAAGGGATGCAGTTGAAAGGTCCATGAGTCAAAAATCAGAGCAAAATCAAAACAGAAAATAAGCAGGGGCGCGGGTGGGACGTCAATCGACATCAAGCACCCGGGGCACCGAAAATTGCTCGCGGGCGGCGGCAGGGGCGTTGGCAATCGCCTCCCCGGCTCCCAGACCGGGATGCGCCTCGTCGTCCCGCAGCAGGTCGGCGCAAAGGGGAGGAGCCGCGTCGTACGTGTCCTCGGGCAGGTCAAGACTGCGGATCGAGTCAATCAAGGTCATCACACGATCAAGCTGCCCCTCAAAGACGCTGATTTCATGGGCGTCAAGGTCGAGACGGGAAAGTTTCGCGAGGTGTTCCAGAGAAAGCCGGGTCATGACGCATTCTGGCAGCGGGACGGCTCCGAATCAAATGGCAATGCCGGAGATTTTTGCCAATTTCCACGAGTAGGTACTATAGCCAAGCCAACTCCTCCTCACGCTCACGATAAAGCACACCAAGAGCACGGGCCGAGGCCATGTAGAGGTAAACAAAAAGAATCGGCTCGATGAATATCCATGCCAACAAAGCACCACGCAGACCGCTGGTCTCAACCGCAAGCGAAAGAAGCCATTCCTCGACAAACAACTTCACCACCACCAGCAAACCCAATAACAGCAAGGTGATAACATAAAGGCCACCAGTGCGCAGGATGGCAGGCACCACTATGTGTGGGCCGATGGCGCTCACGCGCCCCAGAACCACCATGGCCAAGACCGCCATGGGAAAATAAATGAGCCCTCCGATAATCAACAGAGTCTCGATCGTCGGGTCCGGACCATCGGAGGCCAGCGCGGCGTAAAGGATCGCGGGGAGAAAACAGATGAAGATTGCGAATAGCAATTGAATGAGCGGCCACAGAAGGTCCTCGAAAATGTTGCTGCTCTCCGGAAACATCGGCGCCTCTTCCGCGCCGGTCGCGCTCGATCGGATCAACTGAAACCAAACCGCAGCCAGATAACCGTGGACCAGGAAATACACGATGAAGCCGAAAGGAACAAACACCGCGAATTTTACCGCGATGAGCATGATCACCACCCAAATCGCAAAATGCTTGCCACTGCCGCGAAAGCAATAACCCAGAATGTCGGACAAAATTCTCATGGCAAGCGAGGAGTAGCGGGTGGTAATGGGCGTATCTCAGTGCGGCGTGCGAGAGGGCGGATCCCATTCGAAAGAAAATCCCGAACAACCGGACCACTTCCCTCCCGGCTCGCCATAGCATGATTGTCACGCTCAATCAACCCAGATTAGGAAATTGTCGGCTGTGAGCAGCCGGCCAATACGCCGCGCGACGACACGCTGATCCAAATAGCAGGTCCAGTAAAGTCTACAATTTAACCCGCCTAAAATAAGCGCACAGGAATGCCTGCACGAGACACAGGCGCTGAAGAAAACACGCGCCTCCAATCTACGATCTGCGGCGCCGGGCCAAAAAGGTGAATGCCAACCCGGGAAGGAGGAACAGAGCAGCCGAGGGTTCCGGGATCGAGGCTTGGAAAATGATTTGCTCCCTCGAGAGCGTGGTGTCAAAGATTTTCAATTCGTCAATCAGCCCGTTGAAGGAGTCGGTGTCGTTGGCGTTTCCTCCAATCCTGAAATCAGATACCGTCGGCGCGTTCACTGCTGAACTCGCAGTGAACACCGAGTTGCCGTTGATGAAAACCTCCACCCCACCATCATCGTAGGTAAATGCCAAATGCTGCCACTGGTTGTTGGAGGAGGGGGCGTTTCCGGAACGGAGATCGGCGACGTTGAACGCAGTGAAGATGACCTGATCCACATTCGAGAGACCAACACCCCAACCATTAGGCAGACCCGTGGAGAAGATTCTGTGGTTTGAGGCCGCCCCTATATTTGCATTAACCCAGGCCATCACCGTAAACGAGCCGACCGATCCGCCTGGAGCCAGACCGGCGATGATGCTCGGCGCGCCAATCGAAAAATACCCGGCGCTGGCACGCTCGAAAGCAATCGCCTGGCCGAAAGCGGTGGCCACTTCCGGTGTCAGGATGATCGCTCCATAAGTTCCCGCTGGAACCGATGCCTGACCGTAAGTGAGACCCGTGGGAGAGGCCGTGCCGACAATTCCCGCAACCTGATCGGTGATGTTGCCAGAGGCCTCATCCATCGTCCAGTGGGCAATCAAAGAGGAGTGGCTAAGGGGTGCTGCGACCAAAAGCACCGCAACAACGCAGAATGCGGCCAAAGAGCTGATGGGTGATTTCATTTTCGAGCGATGGCTTGGTGGGGTGACTTATTGCAGTGGCCGGAACTGGCGCAAACGCACCAGAGGCCTGGCGCAGGCGAGCCTTTCACGGCACATGGGCCCATGGAAATCGAACTCCACATGCCTCTACCCCAATGGTATGCAACGCGCCGGCGGAGTCAATATGTTTTTCTACCGCGCGCATCAAATGCCACCCCACTCATGCCGATGCGGAACCGCAGAACCATGCTCTCGCTCTCCGAAATACGTCGCGCTGCATGGGACAAAACCGGGAAATACTGGGACAGGATGGTGGGCAGGGCTGGATTCGAACCAGCGAAGGCATAGCCAGCAGATTTACAGTCTGCCCCGTTTGACCGCTCCGGAACCTACCCGTTGTCCCTCGAAACTCCACAGAGTTTTCACCCCATGGCGGCGCTCAACATAGCACGCCCAACCACAGAGGCAAGACAAAAATACAAAATCAACCCTTTAGGGCCGGGAGCCAAATTTTGATTTGCGTTTTGGTTTTCCGGCGGCATTGTTCTGGCATGCGGAGGCCCAGAGCATTGGCGGACCCGGGACGGCCGGGATTGTATCACGTGTGTTCCCGCGTGGTGGACCGGCGCGTGATCTTTGGCGACCGCGAGCGGCGCAGATTCATGGCGCTGATCAAAGGCGGGGCGGCGTTTGCCGGGGTGGAGGTGGTCACGTGGTGCTTGATGGGAAACCACTTCCATTTGCTGGTCCGCGTGCCTGTTGTGGATGCCGAGTCTTTCACGGACGAAGAGGTGTTCGAGCGGATGGAACACCTCTACAGTCCTCCGAGGATCCGTCATTTCCAGGGAATTTGGGAACGTATGGGGAATGACGCGGCCCGTCGTGGCTTTCTGGGGCCGTTTCGAGCACGCATGGGGAATCTGAGTGACTTCGTCAAGACGCTCAAGCAGCGTTTCACGCAGTGGTTCAACCTACGGAACAATCGTGAGGGCACATTATGGGAGGGACGTTTTCATAGCGTGATGCTTTCGCACAATGAGACGGATGATGGCCAGGGGTTGGGGGTGCTCGCGCGTTTTGTGGCAGGCTACATTGACCTGAATCCGGTGCGGGCCAAGGTGGTAGCGGGTGCCGATCAGAGTGATTGGAGTGGTTATGGATCGGCGTTGCGTGGGGATCGGGAGGGGCTGGCCGGGTTGCGGCTTCTTTGGGGTGCGCAGGTGACCCGTGAACTGGACGATGGGACGCTTCTCGATCTTCATGCAGGGATGCTTGAAAGGGCGCGTTTCAGAGACAGGGAGCGGGCGGATGGCGGGGACACGATCGCCAGCTCAAAGCGCGGCAGGGTGGCCTCGGGTCTGGATATGAAGGAGGGGGCTTCTGGAGTCGAGGGTGAATCCTCACGCAAGGCGAGATCCGGGGGGGACGAGAGATTGGAGGCCCGTTTGTTTCCCTTGATGGGCGTGCGTTGTGAGGATCTCACCAAAGGGTGGGCATTGGGTGGACGCTGGATGGCCTCGCGGAGTCAATGAGCGGGGAACGTTTGGAGCGGGGGAGGCGGGTCGTCTGAGAGTCGGGTGACTTGCTCGGCTTTTGGGGTGAGGTCTGGAGTCCTGGCGGGTATCTGTGTTTCCGCGTGGGCCTGAGCACTCGATGCGGTGGCAGGGCTGACCAAGGGCGCTGCCCGGGCTCCACAGCTTGCCAGTTCGATGCCGCAGGCGCAAGGTTCCCTTACCGGCAGGCTGGACTCGTTCCCTTACCGGCAGGCTGGACTCCTCGCTTAGGATTTTCGTTTTCGGGCCGTGGGATGCGGGGGAGTGGTCATTCTTGGCGCTCCTGTGGGCTTGGCAGGTGTTTGATAGTTGTGGGGCGTGGGAGTGCGGCGGACCGGGGCGGGAAGCAACAAAAATTCGGAATTTTGGGGTCAGGAAATAAAGAAGGGAAAGTTTGTTCATTTTTATTTGAACAAAGTATGCTCCGAGGCTACAGAGTCCGGAGAGACGGGGCACCTGCGGCTTGGAGGGGTGCGATGATGTGAAGACGATACCCAGAACCGGTGGTCTGGTCGGCGGAGCCGACAATCCGACCACGGGCGGCAGCGTGGCGATTTCCTGGGTGCTGATTTGGTTTGCGGCCGACTTGATCGATTTGGGCTTGTGTTCGGGCAATGGTTACGCTTTGTCTTGCGGTTGCTGCGAGTGGTGTATATCGTAGGGCTGTATGCTTCTCCAGAAGGCCTTTTTCTTTCCATTTGTCGCGTGTACGATCATAATCATCGTGCTTTTGTGGTATTACCGCACCCGCAACCCGGTTAAGAGGCTGCGTCCACCGTTTGGCCAGATTTTTCTGTTTGCCATCATTCTGATGGGTCTGAACGGGGCGGTTTCCTTTTTTGTAGCCAACACCCTTCTTTCAGGAACGGATGTGGCCCGTTCGCTGCAGGAATCGCGGGAGCAGCGCGGTGGAGACTTTGGCAGGGGGCGTGACAGTTTGCCGCCGCCCGCGGCGTCAGGCAGTTGGGATCGCATTGTGAATCCTCCCCGCGACGATGATTTTGAGGACTGATTCGGGTGCGGTTGTGGGGCGGCACCCTTGAGAGCCGCGGCCTACCGCTGGCGTCAGTGTTCCGAAGCATAACAGGAAATTCCAGCTTCCACCTTGTTATGAACCATGATTCCACGCGGCTTTTGTGTATCGCCGGCCCATGCAGTTTGGAAAATTGGGATGTCTGTGCCCGCGTCGCCGGGGAATTGGTCGGCATCAGTTCGGCCCATCCGGCCTTGCAGGTCGTGTTCAAGGGCTCCTTCGACAAGGCGAATCGCACTTCGCTGACGGGTGAGCGCGGTCCCGGGTTGGAGGAGGGCCTCGCGTTATTGCGCCGGGTAAAAGAGGAGTTCGGATTCCCGGTGCTCACTGACATCCACCTTCCGGAGCAGGCTGCGCCGGTGGCCGAGGTGTGCGATGTGCTGCAAATTCCCGCGTTTTTGAGTAGGCAGACCGATCTACTCACCGCTGCCGCCGCCACGGGATGCGTGGTGAATGTGAAAAAGGGGCAGTTTCTCTCGCCTGCGGAGATGGAATATGTGGTCGGCAAGGTCCGTGATGCGGGGGCGGGGGAGGTTTGGCAGACGGACCGCGGGACGTTTTTCGGGTATGGGAATCTGGTGGTCGACATGAGATCCTTTGTGCAGATGGCGGAGTTTGGCCGCCCGGTGATTCTCGATGCTACCCACAGCGTGCAGCTTCCTGGAGCGGCGGGAGGGAAAAGCGGCGGGCGGCGTGAATTCGTGCCGGTCCTGGCGAAAGCGGCTCTGGCTGCTGGTGCCGACGGCTTGTTTGTGGAGACCCATCCGGACCCGGCGCGGGCGGTTTCGGATGCCGCGAGCCAGTGGCCGTTGGAAAAGCTTTCCGTGTTTCTTGGCGGCTGCCTCAGAATCTGGGAGGCTGCCCGCGAGACAAATCCGCCCGAGGTCGCAGACAATGTCTGACAAGGAGAACAGCAGTGAAACCCGCCCGGCCCTCCCCGATTCGGCGTCCCGGGTCTTTCTCACGGCGTGCCAGGCACTGCAAGCGACTGCGGCCGCCTGCGCGCCGGATTTCACCGCCGCAGTGGAGATCCTCGCGGATTGCGGGGGAAAAGTGGTCACCACCGGCGTTGGCAAGTCCGGGCTGGCGGCCAGGAAAATGGCGGCGACCTTTGCCAGCACCGGGTGTCCTGCCTTTTTCCTCAATGCGTCCGACGCACTTCATGGTGACCTGGGAATGGTTTCGGCGGGCGACGTGGTGGTGATGCTTTCCAACAGCGGCACGACCCACGAGCTGGTGAAGATGCAGCCTGTGCTCCGGCGTGTGGGGGCTCGGTGTCTGGGATTGTTCGGCCGCACGGGCACCGACCTCGCGCGTTCCCTTGATCTGGTGCTGCCCGTGGTGGCGGAGACGGAGGGTTGTCCGATTTCGCTGGCACCGATGGCCAGTGTGGCGGCCACTTTGGTTTTGGGCGATGCCTTGGCGGCCGCGTTGATGGAAAAGCGGGGGTTCACGCAGGAGGATTTCGCTCTGCGTCATCCGGCCGGCAACCTGGGGCGTCGGTTGATCCTGCGGGTGCGCGACGTGATGCACAAAGGGGGAGAGCTGCCGGTCGTGCGGCCCAAAGCCCCTCTGCGCGACGTGGTTGCGGAACTCACGCGCACCAACCTCGGCGGACTGTGTGTCGTCGAGCCCGGGAGCGAAGCCTTGGTTGGATTCATTTCTGATGGTGATATCCGCCGCGCCCTCATGCGCGACGATCCCTTCGCGCTCGATGCCGAAACGCTGATGACGCGCGAGCCGGTCATCGCCTCTCCCGAGCAGCGCCTTGGCGAGGTGATGGACCTGATGGAAAACCCGCAGCGCCGGATTTACGTCGTGCCTGTGGTGGACGACGGGCGGCGCGTCTGCGGCCTGGTCCGCATGCACGACATCATCGGCTGAGGCCGGGAGAAACGCACACTTGTTTTGCCGAAGGAATCGATAGACGCGCTCGTGGTGGGAGCCGGGTTTTCTGGTTTGGTCATGGCCGAGCGGCTTGCGCGCTTGTTGCGTTGGCGGTGTGTGGTGATTGACAAAAGGGAGCACATCGGCGGCAACGCCCACGATGCCTTCGACTCCGCCGGCGTGCTTGTCCACTCATACGGCCCGCATTATTTCCGGACCAATTCGGCGCGGATTATCGATTACCTTTCGCAATTCACGGCCTGGCATCCGGTTGAGTATTCTATCAAAAGCCGCACGGCGGGGCGGTATTGGTCATTTCCGGTCAATTTGAACACCTACGAGGAAATGGTCGGGCATCCGGCCACCGAGGAGGAGTTCGCCGCCTACCTGGAGCGGGTCAGGGAGCCCATCGAGCGTCCCGCCAACTCGGAGGAAGTGATGCTGGCCAGCATCGGACGCGAACTCTACGAGCGCTTTTTCGAAGGCTACACTCTCAAGCACTGGAAACGGCATCCGCGCGAACTCGACGCCTCGGTATGCGGAAGAATTCCGGTCCGCCTCAACCGCGACAACCGCTACCTCTCCGAATCCTTTCAGGCACTGCCCCGTGATGGCTACACCGCCATGTTTGGCAGCATGCTCCAGGCGTCCGCCCCGACTCGCTTCCTCCCCGGCATGCCATTGGAAGAAGCGCGCCGTCACTTCACTTGGAAACATCTGATCTACAGCGGCCCCATCGACTCCTACTTCGGCGAATGCCACGGCCGCCTGCCTTGGCGATCTCTGCGATTCGAGCCCGAAAGCTTCACGGCGGCCAAACTCCGCAACGATGCCTCCGCCGACGGTCCCGCCGGATTCTGGCAACCGGCCATGCAGGTCAACTACCCCGACCGTGACATTCCCTTCACCCGCATCGTCGAGATCAAGCATGCCACAGGCCAGCGCATCGACGCCACGACCATTGTCCGCGAATACCCGGCGGACTACGAAGAAACCGGCGAACCCTACTATCCGATCCCCGCACCCGATGCCAAGAGACAATACCGCCTCTACCGCGAACTCGCGGAACGCGAGGAAAACACCACCTTCATCGGCCGCCTGGCAACCTACCGCTACTACAACATGGATCAAATTGTCGGCATGGCCTTGAAGAAAGCCGATGATCTTGTGGCCCGATTCGGGGGAGGGGGGAATAAAGTGAGAAGTGAGAATGAAGAAGTGAGAAGGAAGAAGCTTCGTTGACGCCTCTGAACTCGGAATTCCAAACTCTACACTTATTTCATCCCACCCAAGCGGACTAAAGATCCGCGCTCCGAAAAACACCTTTGCGCTATTCCTTTGCGTCTTCGCGGTTTGGCGTGAAATCCTCTTCTCTTCCGCCTTTCTGCTTTTTATCTCTGCTCATCCGCGTGCATTTGTGGTTCTGATTCTTTGACCCAATGATCCG
>SLCJ01000359.1 GCA_007125835.1 Verrucomicrobiales bacterium
CCCACGCTTCCCCTCGCAATCGCCGCTCCATCCCATACCCTACCCCACCCCCCAAACCCGCGCAACATAAAAATACCTGAAATTTTATTTTTTCAATAATTTTATTATAGCAGGTATTTTAATAGCTGTTGATTATACGTGGGTTTGCAGGTAGTGGGAAAGCTTTATGATTCCGATCACGATTCGCAGTTTGCGCAAGACATTCGGGGAGGTGGTAGCCTTGGACGACATCCATCTCGATATTGAGGGCGGCGAGCTTTTCTTCCTGCTGGGCCCCAGCGGCTGCGGCAAGACGACCCTGCTGCGCCATATCGCCGGATTTTATCATCCAGACAGGGGCACGATTCGGTTTGGAGGGGATGATGTGACGGCGCTTCCGGCGCACAAGCGGGATACGGCGATGATGTTTCAGAGTTACGCGCTGTGGCCGCACATGAACGTGGCGCGCAATGTTTCATTTGGTTTGGAGGAGCGCAAGGTTCCACCCCGCGAGATTGAGGAGCGTGTGATGGAGGCGTTGCGGGTGGTTCGGATGCAGGAATATGCGACGCGCAAGATCAACGAGTTGTCGGGTGGCCAGCAGCAGCGCATCGCTCTGGCACGGGCGTTGGTGGTGCGTCCACGCTGTCTTTTGCTGGATGAGCCCCTTTCGAATCTAGATGCCAAGCTGCGGTTGGAGATGCGGGCGGAGATCCGGCGCATTTGCAAGGAGTTTGGCTTCACGGCGGTTTATGTCACGCACGACCAGAAGGAGGCCCTTTCGATCGCGGATCGCATGGCCATTCTGGATGGTGGTGTGATTGCGCAAGTGGGAACGCCCACGGAGATTTACCGGAGTCCGCACTCTCCGACCGTGGCCGCGTTCATTGGGGAGACCAATTTTGTGGAGGCCCGGGTGGACTACGCCGGTGCGAGCAGCGTTCTCACGTCGACGGATTTTGGCGTGATCGAGGGGCGTCCCTGCCGTGTGGACTGGCAGCCCGCGCGCAACGAGCGGGTGTGGTTGTCGATTCGTCCGGAATCCCTTCGGTTGCGGGAGGACCAGGTTTCGAAAAATTGCCTGACTGCCAGGATCGCCCGCCACACCTATTTGGGCGAGACGGCCCAATATGAGATGCTCGACCGGAATGGTTCGAGGCTGTTGGCCTCTGAACTCAACCCGAGAGTGGTCCGCGAGGCGGGCGAGGCCAACTGGCATGCTTATGTCGAGCCCCACGATGTCGTGGTCATGCCTTGGGACGACGCCGCGCCGGTCGAAACGGCCGCTGTGGTCTGAATCGCCTGATTTTTCCCGGTGTTTGTCCATTTGTCCAGTTCCTTGGGCGTAAGGGCTTGTAAATCCGGCCATTTCGTGGTTAGTTTGAACCCTTGGCGGGGCAGGCCCACTTTTATGCCCAAGTGTAGTATTTTTCCATGAGAAGTTCCCGTATGATCCTTCCGGCGGTTCTCGCCGCTCTTGTGATCGGGTTGTCCGTTGGCTATTGGCTGGGATCGCCGCCGATGTCGCCGACCCTGGCCTCTCCCGCTCCGGCGCAGACGAACGCCGCGATCGCGCCAGCGGGTGAGTTGGACATCGAGCGCACCCTCACGCTGGCTCGTATGGTGGCGGAAATGGATGCGGGCGACCTTCGCCTTCCGTTCCGGGAATTGGTGTATGGCGTCACGGGATTCGGTATTGTTCCTTTCAATCCCCATGACGAGGGCCATCGGAAGATTCTGAGTGTGTTGAGGAAAGTCGTACCAGCTGTGCTGGAAAGCTTGAACCGGGAGGACAGTCCGGTGCATGATTTTGCCCGGATCAACGAAGTTTCGGGCCTCGTAGAGGACATGATGAAGGACAAGTTGGATGCCTTGGATGACTTTTCCTGTGACTTTCCCGCCAATGCGCAGGGCCGAATCCAACGATCCGGCTATCCGGACCTGCGCCTTGTCCATCTGCCGACAGGAACGGTTGTCTACATCGACCCGAAACTTTACGCCGAGCGCAACGTCCGCAGCACGTTTAGAACGTTTTACTACTCCCCGGTGCGGGACACATCGAAGATTGGCGATGACTCGCTGCACATTCTGGTGGGAATCTCCCATGACGCCGATCCCGAGCGCCGAACGTTCACGGGTTGGAGTCTCGTCGACCTGAGCAAATTGAAGGTCACGCTCAAGGCCGAGTTCAACGCCTCGAACGCGGACATGTACCAACCGCTACTGATCCTCGAATCCTCGTCCACGCCATCCCCATGAAAATCGAAAACGGGAAGAACCATTCCAGAATCCGCAGTGTTGAAGAGGCGGTGTCGCGCATTCGCGCCGGGGGCATGGTGATTGTGGTGGATGATGCGGCCCGCGAGAATGAGGGTGACTTGGTGATGGCGGCGGAGACGGCGACCCCTGAGGCGGTGAATTTTATGGCTCGTCACGCGCGCGGATTGATCTGCGCCCCCTTGGAGCGGGTGATTACCGAGCGTCTGGCATTGAAGGCGATGGTTCCGGTAAACCGTGAGGCACTGCGCACTGCGTTCACCGTCTCGGTGGATGCGGCGGCGGGGATCACCACGGGCATCTCCGCAGCCGACCGCGCCCGCACGGTGCGTCTGTTGGCCGACCCGGAATCGCGGGAAGCTGATTTTGTGACGCCGGGCCACATTTTTCCTCTGCGGGCGCTGGATGGTGGCGTGCTGCGGCGGGCGGGCCACACCGAAGCGGCGGTCGATCTCGCGCGCATGGCGGGCTTGCAGCCGGCCGGGGTCATCTGCGAAATCATGAATGAGGATGGCACCATGGCCCGGTTGCCCGATCTCGAGCAATTCGCGCAAGTCCATGACATGCCGATCCTGACTATCGCCGCTTTGATCGAATACAGGCGGGAGCGGGAAAAGTTGATCGAAAAAGTGGAAGACATCGAACTGCCGACCGACTTTGGTCCGTTCCGCCTGCACTTGTATCGCTCGCTGCTGGACGACAATCACCATCTCGCGCTGGTGCGAGGAGAGATCGATTCGGACTCGTCAGTTCTGGTGCGGGTTCATTCCGAGTGCCTTACCGGCGATGTGTTTCTTTCGCAGCGTTGCGACTGCGGAGGCCAGCTTCATGCGGCGATGCGCAATATCGCGGAGGCGGGTAGCGGCGTCCTCCTTTACATGCGCCAGGAGGGCCGGGGAATCGGCCTGCCGAACAAGATCTTGGCTTACAAGTTGCAGGAGCAGGGACTCGACACGGTCGAGGCCAACGAGCGGCTTGGATTTCCTGCGGATTTGCGGGACTACGGCACCGGCGCGCAAATTCTTTCGGACCTTGGGGTTCGCCGCATCCGGCTGATGACCAACAACCCGAAAAAAGTGGTCGGTTTGGACGGCCATCACCTTTCGATTGTCGAACAGGTGCCGATCATACAGGAGGCCGGCGACCACAACCGCCGGTATCTGGAGACGAAGAAATGCCGCCTCGGGCACATTCTTTAGTTGCCAAGCCCCCCGGGCTTTTCATGGTATCGGCTCGATGTCCGACTTCCAGCTGCCACCCAAACCACGCTTGATCGGGCGCAAGAACCGGATCATTCTTGTGGCTTCCCGATTTAATTCGGCCTACACCGACGCGCTCGCCGAAAACGCGGTGGCCGAGATTGCGCGTCTGAGTCCCGAGACGGCAATCGACCTCCACCATGTGCCCGGAGCCTTTGAAATCGGCTACGCCGTGGAATATCTTGCGAGCCATTTCAACCCTGACGTGATCGTCGCGCTCGGGGTTATCATCCGCGGGCAAACCGAGCACGGCGACCTGATCGCCAGCAGCATCACCGAATCCCTTCAGCGCACCGCCACAGAGCATTTGATCCCGGTGGTCCATGAGGTCCTGCTTGTGAATGACAAGGAACAAGCGGAGCAAAGGACCATGGGTGAGCGCCTCAATCGCGGGCGCGAGGCGGCGCGTGCCGCTGTGTCGATGCTTGCCGTGGCGGACAGATTCCGCAAAACCCAGCCAGCCAAACCCGCACCCACACTTTATGGGAAAGAGACGAGAAGGCCGTGAAGCTGCCCTGCAATTCCTCTTCTCCCACGATCTGAATGCGTCGGTCTCGGAGCAAGAGAAAAGTGCCTTCTGGGAACTGAGGCGGACGAGCCCTTCGGTACGCGCGTTCGCCCAGGAATTGATCGATGGCGTATCCTCTGCCACAGCGGAAATCGATGCGCAAATTGCCGGGGCTCTGGAAAATTTCTCGATCGAGCGCTTATCCGGCGTCGAGCGAAACATTCTGCGCATCGCCGTCCACGAGATGACGGGAGCTGCGGACATCCCGCCGGTCGTTTCGATCAACGAGGCGGTTGAAATCGCCAAGCGATTCGGTGGCACCGATTCGGGCCGTTTCGTCAATGGCGTGCTCGACCGGATCCATCGCGAACTCAGCTCCCGGGAGTAGCCCCGGCCCGGGCATCCGCCGGTCCACCGCGCCGCAGCCACGGCCCCTCCCCCATTGCCATGAACCTTTTCAAACGAATCCTCGACACCTTCCGCGACAAACCCGAAATCGATTGGGATGATTTCGAAGCGACACTGATCCGGGCCGACCTCGGCCTGCCCATGGCCCTGGCCACCACGGAGCAGGCCCGGAAACTGGGCACCAAGGACCTCGAAACGATCGCCACGCATTGCCGGGATTTTCTCGCCTCGCACCTGCCGGTAGACCCGCCTCTGCTGCGCCCCGCCACGCCGCCTCCCCACGTCATCCTCGTGGTCGGGGTGAATGGCACCGGAAAAACCACCTCCACTGCAAAGCTCGCCGCCTGGCTCAAGACGCGGGGCCGCTCGGTCACGCTGGCCGCCGCCGACACTTTCCGCGCCGCCGCCATCGAACAACTCGAAGTCTGGGCCGGGCGAATCGATGTGCCCATGGTAAAGGGTGCCTACAAGGCCGACCCCTCCTCCGTGTGCCACGACGCCTTCCACACCGCGCGCGCCAACGGCAGCGACTACCTGCTGTGCGACACGGCGGGCCGCCTGCACAATCGCCACAACCTCATGGCCGAGTTGGCAAAAGTCCGCCGGACCATGGCCAAACTCAACCCTGACGCGCCGCACGACACCTACCTCGTCATCGATGCCACCACCGGATCCAACGCCCTTCAGCAGGCTCGCGAGTTTCACAAGGCAACGCCGCTCACCGGCCTGATCGCCACCAAACTCGACGGCTCCGGAAAAGGGGGGATCGTCGTCGCCATTCAAAACGAATTGGATCTTTCCACCCGCTTCATTGGTTCCGGCGAAAAAATCACCGACTTCGCGCCGTTTAACCGCGAGCGTTTTGTCGCCGACATCCTGTGAAGCAGCGCGCCGGACCTGCCGACAGCTGCATCCGGCCGACCCGGCCTCCAACACCGCACCGC
>SLCJ01000263.1 GCA_007125835.1 Verrucomicrobiales bacterium
CCTTCTTCCTCAATCGGATCGCGATTGAGCCATCTGCCTGTGAGGGGTTCGTAGTATCTGAAGCCGTATTCTTTGCTTTGGGAATTGGCGAAGCAGTTGCTGTTGGGAGCGCTGGGATTGATCCAGTCGCCGCAGGGGTAGAGGGTGGCGGTTTGGGTGGTTGGGGCTGGCGGTAGGATGCGGTGGAGGTTAAGGGATTTGTGTGCGTGAAGGTTGGTGTCGTAGTCGTGGACGGCAGGCACGAAGGGCACAAGGGGCGGAGAATACGGGGAATGCCTGCTGGCGTCGTAGGTGGGGAAGAAGTGATCAGTGGTCGGTGATCGGTGATCAGAGACGGCGAGGAGGCCGCCTACGCCGACGGCACCTTGGAGGGTGCCGCTCAGATCGACTCCCCAGGTGAGAGAAGTTTTCAGTTGGAAGTTTTCAGTGTTCAGGGAAGAAGAGAATACTCGGCGATGACGTTCCAGCCGTCGTAGAGGTAGAGGGTGGTGGCGGCTCCCTGGGGGGGCGATGGCTGTGGAGGTGCGTAGGACGCGGCGGCTTTGGGCGTCGTTTTCGGCGCTGAAGACCTGGCTGAGGGCGTCGTAGCCCCAGGTCCGCCCGCGATTGGTTGGTGGGTGGGCGGTGCCGGAGGTGAGGAGGTTTTCGCGCGGGCCGATTCGGCTCATGGGTTCAGGGTATCCTGAAATGAGTTCTTTTGGCAAGCCAAATGTTGGATTCTTTTGGAGATAGCGGATGAGTCTACTGCGGCGTGGAGCGGAGCGCGCGGATCACCATTTGGGGGCGGGTCACTCCCTGCCATTCGTTGGCCTGCACTTGGTAGGCGACATCCCATGGCGGTTCGGGAAGGTCCCCCTCGGTAGCGCCATTGAACCAGATGGCATCCACGCCGCCGGCCGCCTGCCCTGTGTCGAAAACAAACCGGATGTGCCGCTCGCGCAGCACCTGAGGCTCGCTCATGGGCATCAGGCCGACGCTGGCGAGCAGCGGTTCGGGAAAGCCTGCGCCAAAGGGCTCCAGCAACTCCCACGCCGCGAGCAGGTTGTGGTTCACCTCTCGTGGTTCGACCAGCAGATCCGGTGCGATCACCGGCTGGAAGGCGGCCTCGTCGGTGGTTGCCGCGATATGCTCCTTGAACCGCCGTGCGAATTCATCAATCCGCCCGCCTTCTATGGTCAAACCCGCCGCCATCGCGTGGCCGCCTCCTTTCACCAGCATATCCGCGCAAGCCGCCAGCGCCTCGACCAGGGACACCCCCTCAATCGAACGCGCCGACCCCTTGCCCAGGCCCGCATCATCAAACCCGATCACCACCGTGGGCAGGTGAAAGCGCCGCATCACGCGCGAGGCAATGATCCCGATCACGCCCGGATGCCAGTCCTCACCGTGGACCACCAGCGCCTTGTCGCCCGCCGCGTATTGCGCCGCGGCGGCCTCCATGGCTTGCCCGGTGATTGAACGCTCGACAAGCTGTCGCTCGCGATTGAGCACTTCCAGCATTTCGGCCAGCTCACGCGCGCGCCGATGATCCTTTGTCAGCAGCATTTCGCAGGCGGCGGTGGCCGTGTCGAGACGTCCCGCCGCATTGATCCGTGGCCCGAGCCGGAAACCGATGTCCTGCGCACCCACTCTCCCATTCACCCCGGCCAACCGCTTTAGCTCAGCCAACCCCGGCCTTTTGCCCGCCGCCAGCCGCACCAATCCATGGCGCACCAGCAGGCGGTTCTCCTCCTCGAGCGGCACGATGTCGGCCACCGTTCCGAGCGCCACCAGATCGAGCTGGTCTTTCAAATCGAAACGGGTCACCGCATCGGGGCGCAGCTTGAGCATTCCATGTGCCACCTTGAATGCCACCCCCACCGCCGCCAGGTAGTCGTGCCCCCCGCTCACTTTCGGATTGACCAGCGCGACGCAGAGCGGCATCCCTTCGCTCCCGGCCTCGTGATGGTCGAGGATCACCAGGTCCACACCCTGCTCCGCCAGCCACTCCGCCTCCTCCACGGATGTGGTCCCGCAGTCCACCGCCACCAGCAGGTCTGGACGCGCCCCGGACAGGCTCCGCTCAAGCCCGGCTCGCGAGAGTCCGTAGCCCTCCTCGAGCCGGCGCGGCACGAACATTTCCACCCGCGCCCCTAATGCGCCCAGCACCTCGGCCAACAACACCGCCGAAGTGACGCCATCCACATCGTAATCACCGTAGATGCAGACCAGCTCGCCGCCATCGGCCGCCGCCCACAGGCGCTCCGCCGCCTCCCGCACGCCGGCAATCGAAAAGGGGCACGACAAATCGGCCAGCCGCGGGCGGAGGAAACGCTTGTCGCCCACCACCCCCCGCGCCGCCAGCAGCGCCGCCGCCGCAACCGGCAGGTCATTTGAGTCCGCCATCGCCCGCGCAGGCTGCGGCATCCGCCATTCAGCTTGTCTTGCCAAGTTCCTCAAGGGAGCAACATGGCGCATCCTGCATCTTCTGCCAAGACCCCATTCGCCTTTTGACAAGTCGCCATGCACCCGGCACCTTTCCCACCGTGCTGCAAATCGTCTTCAATGAAATCAGTGCTGCGGAGATCAGCCGGCTCGACACGCTGAGCCAGCTCGAACTCCTGAGCGAATTCAAGGTCACTCCCGAGGATCTCGAAAAAGATGCCGCGCGCCGTTTTGGATCGCTCGAGCGCGATGGCAAAGTGCTCCACCGCTACCGCGCGCGGGACATGCGCATCTATTTCGAAGTCGCCGGGGGGCAGGTGATCGTCCACCGCGTCCTGCACAAGAACACCTTTGCCGATTTCCTCTACCGCTCCAACCTCGGCGAGGCCGAGGAGGACTCGCAGCTCGCCGGCAACCGCCACTTCTGGAAATTGATCGACGAAGGGGCCCGGGCGCGAAAAATCCCGCCTCAGGGATAGCCCGGGCCTTGACGCCCCCCGCGCACAGGCCTTACAATCCAGAGACAAGCGCCGCTGGCTCCCCTCATTTTCCACCTCAACCGTTTTTCCACCCTTTCCCATGAGCCCACACGAAGAAAATCCGAAAAAATCCGTTCCCCTCGATGAAATCCGCAGGGTGGTCAAGATCATGAAGGACAATGATCTTTCCGCCTTTGTGTTTGAGAACGACGGTTTCCGCATCAAGATCGAGCGTGGCGGCGCCGCCCCTCCCGCCGCAGCCCCGGCCATCTCGCACACTCCGGCGGTCGCCGCCGCAGCCCCCACCCCGGTAACCACACCCGAACCCGTGGCCGCGCCACCGCAGGCCGAAGGCGAGGAAATCACCTCGCCCATGGTCGGCACGTTTTACCGCGCTTCCTCTCCTGAAGCCGCGCCCTTCGTCAGCGAGGGCGATTCCGTCAAGGAGGGGCAGACACTCTGCATCATCGAGGCCATGAAAGTGATGAACGAGATCAAGGCCGAGAAAGGCGGCACGATCACCGCCGTTCTGGCCGAGGATGCCACCCCGGTCCAATTCGGACAAGGCCTGTTCCTCATCAAGTGACTCCCGCCCAGCGCGTTTCCCTCCGCCGCCCATGTTCCGTAAAGTTCTCGTCGCCAATCGCGGGGAAATCGCCCTCCGCGTCATCCGCGCCTGCCGCGAACTCGACATCCCATCCGTCGCGGTGTATTCCGAGGCCGACGTCGACTCGATGCACGTTCAGCTTGCCGACGAAGCCGTCTGCATCGGCCCGGGCCCGGGGAATCAAAGCTACCTCAAGGCCGACCGCATCATCGCCGCCGCCGAAATCACCGGTGCCGACGCCATCCACCCTGGCTACGGCTTCCTCTCCGAAAATGCCCGCTTCGCCGAAATCTGCGAAAGCTGCTCGATCAAATTCATCGGCCCCTCCCCTGCGGTGATCCGCCAAATGGGCGACAAAAACACAGCCCGCGCCACCGCCACCGCCCAAGGCGTGCCCGTCACCCCCGGCTCCGACGGCTGCATCACCAACGAACAGGAAGCCCTCGAAGCGGCGCGCCGCATCGGCTTCCCTGTAATGATCAAAGCCACCGCCGGCGGCGGCGGCCGCGGCATGCGCCCTGTCACCCGCGAAGAGGATTTTCTCCCCCAATTCCGGGCGGCATCCAACGAGGCGCTCTCCGCCTTTGGCAACGGCGATTGCTATCTCGAGAAACTCGTCGTCAATCCACGCCACATCGAATTCCAACTGCTCGCCGACACCCACGGCAATGTGGTCCACCTCGGCGAACGCGACTGCTCGATGCAGCGCCGCAACCAGAAGATCATCGAGGAATGCCCCTCACCGGCCCTCACGCCCGAACTCCGGCAGCGCATGGGCGAGGCTTCCGTCGCCCTGGCCCGCGGCATCGGCTACGAAAACGCCGGCACAATCGAATACCTGTTGGCAGACGATGGCGAATTCTACTTCATGGAGATGAACACCCGCATCCAAGTGGAGCATCCCATCACTGAGGAACTTCACTGCGTCGATTTGATCAAGGAACAAATCCGGATCGCCGCCGGCCGCCCCATCTCCGACTACCTCGTCTCCCAGAAACCACGCGGCCACGCCATCGAATGCCGCATCAATGCCGAAGATCCCTTCCGCAATTTCACTCCTTCGCCGGGAACCATCAGCCTGTGGTACGCTCCCGGCGGGCGCGGCGTGCGCGTCGACACCCACGTCTATACCAATTACTCGGTGCCGCCCTACTACGATTCGATGATCGCCAAACTCATCGTCCACGGGGCCACACGCGAGTCGGCCATC
Organism: Verrucomicrobiales bacterium; assembly: GCA_007125835.1. Classification (GTDB taxonomy): domain Bacteria; phylum Verrucomicrobiota; class Verrucomicrobiia; order Verrucomicrobiales; family SLCJ01; genus SLCJ01. Next base: position 4,721 of record SLCJ01000263.1, read on the forward strand.
CGCCGCATGAAGCGCGCGCTCAAGGAATTCATGATCGAGGGCATCCAAACCACAATTCCGTTCCAGCTTGGCATCATCGACCATCCCGATTTCGCCTCCGGCAACTATCATATCAACTGGGTCGCCGACTACATGGCGCGCGACGGCCACATTGAACACCGCGGAAAATCCATCTCACAGGAATCATGACCACCCGTCTTCTTCTCCTCGCGTTCCTCCTCGCGGTCGCACCAAAATTCACAGCCTGTCAGACAGTGACGAACTCGGCGGCGGTCGGTGTCGGAGCCACCAACGCCGCCGTCGGCGCCGTCCTCCGGCCAATTGGCGGCATCACACGCACCATCCTCCCCCGCTGATTCCACCTGTGTATCATTACCCCTTCAAGCCCCAAGGTCCGCCACGCGAAGACCTGCTGGCATCCCTTCAAGCCACCACCCTCTACGGCATCCTCGACATCGAGTATACCAGTGAGGAGGCGGCCGTGGAAGTCGCCGAGGACTTGATCAAGGGCGGAGTTGGCATCATCCAGCTCCGGGCCAAATGCATCTCCACCTACTCGCTCCGCCAAATCGCGCGCGATGTCCTGCCGCTCGCACGTGCCGCAAGCATACCCTTTCTGATTAACGATTTTCCCGACATCGCCGCCGAAGTCGGTGCCGACGGTGCCCACATCGGCCAGGACGGCGGATCACTCGCCGAAGCCCGCAAGATTCTCGGCCCCGACGCGCTGATTGGCCGCAGCACCCACTCCCCCGAGCAGGCCCGCCAGGCCGAATCCGAGGGCTTCGACTACATCGGCTTCGGCCCGCTATACGCCACCCCCACCAAACCGGGGCGCCCCGCCATCGGCCTCGACCACATCGCCGAAGTCGTGCAACACGCACGCCTGCCCGTATTTTGCATCGGCGGCATCAACCGCCGCACGCTGCCCAATGTCGTCGCCGCCGGGGCCACACGCATCGTCGCCGTCTCCGCCATCCTCCAAGCCACCGACCCACCCGCCGAAGCAAAACTTCTCCAGGAAATGATGAAATCTGAAACCTGAAACTTGAAACCTGAAATCTGAAACTTGAAATCTGAAACCTAGAAACTAAAACACCCATGCCTTCCATCCTCGTAGCCGGTTCCATCGCCCTTGACACCATCAAAACCCCGAAATCTTCCGCCGCCAAGCTCCTTGGCGGGTCGGCCTCCTATGCCTCCCTCGCCGCCAGCTACCTCTGCGACGACGTGCGTCTCTCCGGTATCATCGGCCGCGACTTTCCGCCCGCCCATCTCGAAATGCTCGCCAAACACGGCGTCCGCCTCGATGCTGTCGAACGCTCCGAGGGAGAATCCTTTTCCTGGAGCGGCGAATACCTCGCCAACATGAACGAGCGTGTCACCCATGCCGTGGCCGTCAATGTGCTGGAAACCTGGCAACCCAAGCTTCCCGACGGCGTGCGCGACGCTTCCCACATCGTCCTGGCCAACATGTCGCCGGACAACCAACTTCAGGTTCTCGACCAGTGCGAAGCCCCCTCGTTTGTTGTCGCCGACACCATGGACCTCTGGATCTCCATCGCCCGGCCGCGGCTCCTCGAAGTGCTCCGCCGCATCGACCTCCTCGTGATCAACGAATCCGAGGCTCGTGAATTCACCGGCCGTGACAACCTGATCTCCGCTGGAGCCGCCCTACTCGAAACCGGCCCCGCATGGGTCGTGATCAAACTTGGCGAGCACGGGGCCTTTCTCTTCGGCCGCGGCGAACACGATTTCTTTTCCTGCGCCGCATTTCCCCTGACCGAGGTCAACGACCCTACCGGAGCCGGTGACTCCTTCCTCGGCGGCCTCGCCGGGCACTTGGCGGGCCCCGCCAAAGGCAAAACCCCCGACCTCGAAACCCTCAAGCAGGCCATCGTCGCCGGCACCATCATGGCTTCCTTCACATGCGAGGCCTTCTCCACCCGCCGCCTCGAAGGCCTAACTGACGAAGTCATCCAAGGACGCCTCGACCGCTTCCGCTCCTACACCACCTTCTAGAACAGATGAAAAGTTCTCAGATGTGAGGTGGTCTACGCGAGCCACGGCAGCACGCCGAGCCGCCACGCCACCCCGCAGGCGGCTCCGATGAGGACCACGCGGATCACGTCCGCCCTGCCCCACTGGAGCATGGCGAAGAAGGCGATGGCCAGAGCGAGCGAGACAAAATCCACCCCCGACTCCGCGCTCCACACCACGTGCCAGCCGAACCACACGGCGAGGTTGAGGATGATTCCCACCACCGCCGCCGTCACGGCGGTTAGCGCGGCGGCGAGGCGCAGGTGGCCGCGTGTGGTCTCCACATATGGCGCGCCGGCCAGGATGAAAAGGAAGCCCGGCACAAAAGTCATCCAACTGGTGATCAGTGCGGCGGCGGTCGCCAGCGCCAGCGGCGACACCGCCCCTGGATCCTGCCACCCACCCACAAATCCCACGAATTGCAGCACCAAGATCAACGGCCCCGGCGTGGTCTCCGCCAGCCCCAAGCCGTCCACCATCTGCGTCGCCGTGATCCATCCGTGATTCTCCACCGCCTGCTGCGCCACATAGGGCAGCACCGCATACGCGCCGCCAAAGGTGACCAGGGCAGCGCGAGCAAAAAACAAAGCCTGCTCGGTCAGCACATGCCCGCGTCCAAAAGCCACCATCACCACCACCAACGGAGCCGTCCACACCGCCGTCCAGAGTGCGATCGTGCCCAAAGTGCGCCACCAGGGCGGTCGCACCGTCGCCACGTGGGCGTCGGATATCAGATATCCCTCCTCATCCGTTGCCTCCGCTTTGGCCCCATGTCCACCAGCATTTCCCACCTGCAGCCACTGTGGCCGCTTCGCACTCGCCACAAAGCCAAAGCCTAGCGCACCCAGCACGATCACAGGAAAAGGCGCGCCGAAGAAAAAAATCGCCACAAAAGCCAGCGCCGAAACCGCCCATAGCACGGGATTGCGCAGAATCCGTTGGCTCATTCGAATCATTGCCGCCGCCACGATCGCCAGCACAGCGGGCTTAAGACCATAAAATACCGCATCGACCGCAGGCACGTCGCCAAAAGCGACATAGCAGTAACTGATCAACCCGATCAGCAGCGCCCCGGGAAGCACGAACAACAAACCGGCAACCACCGCCCCCATGGTTCGCTGCAAAAGCCAGCCGGTATAGATCGCCAACTGCTGCGCCTCAGGTCCGGGAAGAAGCATGCAGTAATTCAGCGCGTGCAGGAACCGGCTGTCGCTGATCCACCGCCGCTTCTCCACCAGTTCGCGGTGCATCAACGCAATCTGCCCGGTGGGCCCGCCAAAACTCAACAGGCCGATCTTCATCCACACTTTCAACGTCTCCCACAGCGTTGGGATCGGTGGCGATGAGGGTGATACGGGCATGAGTTTGTCGCAGGGGAAGGAGCTGTGGTTCCGCCAGTGCAAGGCACAGGGGCGAACAGAAAATGACGGGGCCAACCCACGCACCAAAGCGGCACAAGCCGCAATTGGCAAGCCGGGAAACCCGCAACAGCGAGCCTCTCTACCGCATCGCTTTGGACTGTTGCGACCCGTCGCAGCCTTGGCTCAAGGCTCTCATGTCGCCCCCGTCCCGTCCCGAAACGAAACGAAACGCTCGAACATGCCCAAACAGCCCAAGGAGCGGCGAACCTCCTTCGCCGATGTGGATGAAGGGGAAAATGAGGAAAGAGCTTCCCGCGAAGCGAAGCAGCACATGAGAAAGCTTTTGCCCAGCCTCACGCCAACCCGGCAAATTCACCCATTGACTTCGGTTCCGCTGGCGGCCCCATGACCCCGATCACCATCACCGATGACTGCTGACATTCTCACATCTATCTGAGCATTTCCCGTTTTTACCGCACACCCACCGCCCCCGCTACCGTTTGCGCTCGGTCAGAATCCGCACCAAAACCACAATCCCCCAAATCATGCCTACAAACAAAAACACTGTCCCTACTGCACCAATTATCATACCGCCGAAAAACCGCATGGCAAACCCCGATGCGCTTAGGCGAAACACTCTCTCACTCTCCAAGCCCTCGGCGATAATGCGGTAATCCCCGGGGCGCTCAAAATCGATTCGCGCCATCGAGACACGTTCCTCACCCGAGCCACTCATCCTGGACCTCCCGGTCGCTTGCAAAGGCACCACCTCATCACTCTCCATACTGCGCACTTCAATCCTTACACCGCCCGGCAATTCATCATCGTGAGTGAACATCCGCCCATCTGCCAGCCCGCGTGTCACAAGCCACAAGGTCTGCGTACCAGGTTCGGAAACCGACACCACCGCCTTGCCAGGTAGAGTGAACACGGTGCCTGACGTGCGGAAGGACGACCACATCATCCACAACGCCGCCGCGTATGCAGCGACGCCCAAGGACAGCACCACGACGGGCCAAAGAAATCGAAGGAGCGTTTTCATGGGGATTATTTCATTGGACAGGGGAAAGCGTGGCGCGAGGATCCACCCACACGCAATGAAGATAGGGGTCGCCGGTGAAGTCCTTGGGCATCTCGGGCCAGTGGAAATCGCAATGCCGACGCGCGGCCAACAACCCGCTCTCCACCATCTTGCCAAAACGAAAATTCGCCAGGCTCCGGCAATTGGCCGAAACCATCATCCACCCCTCCGGAGCCAACACCCCGGCCGCCGCCGCCACCAGTTCCGGCAGATCCTTTTCCAGGCGCCACACACCGGACTTCTTCGACCGGCTGAAGGTTGGCGGATCAATCACCACACCATCAAACTGAAACCCGCGCTTGCGAAAAAACGCCAGCGCCGACGCCGCATCCTCGCGAAGAAAATAGTGATCCGAAGGGTCCAAGCCATTGTGCCGGAAATTTTCCCTCCCCCACTCCAGATACCCGGCCGAAAGATCGACGCTGGTCACCTGCGCCCCCGCTCGCGCCGCCGCCACACTGAACCCGCAGGTGTAGCTGAACAAATTGAGCACACGTCCGCCCGTCCGCCCTTTCCACACCCGCCGGAAAACTTCCGCACGGTTGTCCCGCTGGTCGAGAAACAATCCTTGAGAATAGCCGGCATCGAAACGGATTTCAAAACTCATCTCCCCCTCCCGCACCAGGAAAGGCGGCGGCACCTCGGGCCCGGTCAGCGGCTGTGGCACCGAGGCCGCCTCCGCATGAACCCGCTTGAACCACGCATCCACTCCGCGCCGCCGCAGTTCGTCTGCCAGGCCGGGCGGCGGGTCAGGCTCCGGGTCGAGCACAAGCCACCGCCCGCCATAGACATCAATGGCCAGGTCGGCGGGAACGCCGTCGCCCTCGCCATCCACCAACCTGTATGCTGCCTCTTCGCCAAAGCCCAGCGTTTTCCGCTTTCCTTCAGCCCGATCTATTGTTTGTTTCCAACGCGTCACCACCCCACTGATTGCCCATGATTGAAAACCTTCAACAAGAACTCGACGCCGCCGTCGAAAAAGGAAACCTCCTCCCGGAAAGCCGTGGGAACATCGACGAAACTCTGGCCCGGGAAACCGACCCGCACAGCGTAGCCGCCGCCTCCATCGCCGAACTGGTCCGCGACGAACAATGGACCGAACTCAACGACCGCTTCTTCCGCAAACTCGCCTTCGGCACCGGCGGCCTGCGCGGGCGGGTGATCGGACGAATCATTACCCGCGCCGAGCAAGGCACCGCCGCACCCGACAGCCGCCCCGAACACCCCTGCACCGGCAGCAATGCCATGAACCACGGCAATCTCGCCCGCGCCACCGCCGGCCTCGCCACCTATTTACGCAAGCTGCTCCAATCCGAGGGCACCGGCCGCCGCCCCCGACTCGTCTTCTCCCACGACACCCGACATTTCTCCCGCGATTTCGCGGAGGCCGCCGCCCGCCTGGCCACCCGCCTCGGGTGCGACGCCTACCTCTTCGACGGCCCGCGCTCCACTCCCGAACTCTCCTTCGCCATCCGCCACCTCGGGGCAGACGGTGGAGCCATGCTCACCGCCTCACACAACCCCGCCCACGACAATGGCTTCAAGGCCAGCTTCCGCGACGGGGCCCAGCTCATCGAACCGCACGCCTCGGGCGTGATCGCCGAAGTGGCGGCGATCAAAGATCCCGAGGCGGCTGCCATACCGCCCGAACAAGCCGGCTCCCTCACCACCCTCGGCGAAGAGTTGGACCAGGCCTACATCGCCCGGCTCGGCGGCCTCGTCCTCCAACCCGAACTACTCGCCAGCCCCAACAAACCACGCATCGTCTTCACCAACCTCCACGGCACCGGCGGCAAAATCATCCCGCGCCTGCTCGCTCAATCCGGCTTCCAAATCGCCACCGTGGCCGCCCAGGACGATGGCGACGGGCGCTTCCCCACCGTCGCCTCCCCCAACCCGGAAAACGCCGCCGCCCTCGATCTCGCCATCCGCCAGGCCGAGGAAAGCGGTGCCGACATTGTCATTGGCACCGACCCCGACTGCGACCGCGTCGGCATCGCCGCCCGCGACGACTCCGGCCGTATGGTCCTGCTCTCCGGCAACCAGACCGGCTCGATCCTCGCCTATTATCGCGTCAAAACAATGTTCGACCTCGGCATCCTCCACGATGCCAACCGCGAACGCGCCTGCCTCATCAAAACTTTCGTCACCAGCGGCCTCCAGGACGCCATCGCCCACCACTTCGGCATATCCATCCTCAACACGCTCACCGGCTTCAAATACATTTCCGCCAAACTCGGCAAATACGAAAAGGCCATCCCGCGCCACCTCTACCGCGACTACCCCTCCCTCTCCGAGGCCGAATCGCGGGCACTGCGACTCGAACACTCCCGCTTCTTCGTCTTTGGGGGAGAGGAAAGTTATGGCTACCTCGGCCACGATGCCGTCCGCGACAAGGACGGCAACGGCTCAGTGCTGATGATCGCCGAGGCTGCCTGCTACGCGCTGGCCACCAGCACCACCCTGCCCGGCTTATTTGACCGGATCTCGCGCGAGCTGGGAGTGTTCGTCGAGAAAAACCAATCCAAGACATTTGAAGGGGCCGAGGGGGCTGCACTCATCGCACGCCTCGCGGACTCCTACGCCCAGTCGCCGCCGGATGCCGTGGACAACGCTCGCGTCGTCTCGTTCCGCAATTTCGCCACCGACGAGATTACCGACGAAGAGGGCGACCCCATCCCCAAGGAAAAAATGCTTTTCGTCGATCTCGAGGACGGCAGGCGCTTCGCCGTCCGCCCGTCGGGCACCGAACCCAAGATCAAATACTACCTGTTCGGAAGCTCGCTGCCCGCCAACGGCACCGCCCTCGCCGCTAACCAACTGCCCGGCCTCCGCGAATCCGTCGCCGCCAGCCTGGATTCCCTCTGGGCCTGGCTCGATCAGGACATTGACCGCCGCCTCGCCCGATGATCCACCCCACCGCCATCATCGGTCCCGAAGTCTCGCTGCCCGGAGATTCCGAGATCGAGATCGCCCCCTACGCCGTGCTGCGGGGAAAAATCACCATCGCCCCCGGCAACACCATCCACCCACACGTCTGCATCGAGGGCGAAGTCATCCTCGGCGAGGGAAATACCATCGGCCACGGAGCCATCATCGGCACGCCGCCGCAGGACATTTCCTTCCATCCCTCCACCCCGAGCGCCGTACACATCGGCTCGCGCAACACCATCCGCGAATACGTAACCATCCACCGCTCCGCCAGCGAGAACGGAGCCACCACCATCGGCGACGACAATTTCCTCATGGCCGGCTCCCACTTCGGTCACGACGTTAAGTTAGGCAACAGCAACATCGTCGCCAACAACGCCCTGCTCGCTGGACACGTCGAGGTGGCCGACCACGTGTTCATCGGCGGTGGCGCCGTATTCCACCAATTTATCCGCATCGGTCGCAACGCCATGGTCCGCGGCAACGCCGGATTCAGCATGGACCTGCCGCCCTTCGTCACCGCCGCTGACATCAACCACGTCGCCGGACTGAACATCGTTGGCCTGCGCCGCGCCGGCATCGGCCCGGAAAACCGCCTCTCCCTCAAACGCGCCTTCGACCTCGTCATCCGCCAGAAGGCCCCCATCCGCGAAATCGAAAGCAGACGCGCCGACACCGAATGGGCACCCGAAGCCCTCGAATTTCTCGACGCCTACCTCAACGGTGGCAAAAAAGGCGTCTGCCGCTGAGCAACAACTGCCCACGGCCGTCCGCCAAACGCCGGATCACCCCTTCTTCTTCGCCCCGCGCACCAGCGTGCGTATGAACGAGCGGATCGTCCCCCCCGCGAACATCCCCAGGATAAACACCAGCACCACCAGTAGCGACAACGGCACCGTCGCCGACATCCCAAAAAGCCCCACCGTCACCTCGCGGAAATTCTGCACGGAAAAAACCACAAGCAGCGAAGCCAGAATGATGATAATCGCAAGATGGATGTAGCGCATGAGTAGAAAGGGATGTTGACGTCAACCATGACAAACTCCCTGGCACCCTGCAAGCCCGTTTCCAAACCTTCAGGCTAAAAACCTCCGCTCCACATTGCTGTGCTTATGCGTCTTCCCGGCGCGACAGCGTCTTGGAGTGCGCGAGTCCTCTCGCGCTTTTTTGGGTGGCGTGGCAGAGCCGGAGAGCTTTGGCAGAACTGATACGCTATCGCAAATCACCCAGAAAGCGGTTGAGGACAACCGCACTCCAATACGCTACCGCGCAAACGGTGAGCCCATGCGCCTTGTGAGGGCGCATGAGCTGCTGGAACGCTTGCAGAACCACAGGCCGCAACCGCCCTCAAGCGCCGAGACATCTCGACCAAGGAGGGGCGATACACCATCGCCCGAGGATGAGTAAGCAAATGACCTGGCGCGAAGCTCTTCCCTCATTTCCCCCCCATCCACATCGGCGAAGAAGGTTCACCGCTCCTTGGATGCCGCCACCCTGCAAGCGTGCCATTGCCCACGCGTCTCACATGACATTCCAAATGAAATTCCTCCTTCTTCTCAACGGCCGCCAACCTTCCCCCGCGAAAAACCGATGCAAACCCGGCATCTGGCAATAGAATGCCCCATGCCCCCGAAATCCGCCGCCGCCACCGCCCTCATTCTTGCCATTCTCCCGGCCGCCCTCCTCAGCGGCTGCTCCACCGGAAGCCCGCGCATCGACATGGCCGCCGCCGAGCGCGGCCCCACCCGCAACGGCCTGCCAATGCGAACCGTCTTCCAAGGCGAGGACAAATTCCAACAGCTCAGCCGCCTCGCCGTGCGCGAAAACTGGGCCGCCCTGCCCCTCGGCGACCGCACCATGCGCGTCGCCCGCGAGCTGGAAGGCATCCCGTACGGCAATTTCACCCTCGAAATCAGCAACCAAGGCGAAGCCCCCTCCGTCAACTTCAACGCCCTCGACTGCTGGACCTTCTACGAAATCGCCCTCGGCTTCGCCCGCATGGTCCACTCGCGCCCGCACCCCTGGTCGCCCCACGACCTGCTCGACATGATAGAACTCGAGCGCTACCGCGGCGGCGTCTGCGACGGCACCTACCTGTCGCGCATGCACTTTCTCGAGGAGGTGTTCCACGACAACGCCCGCCGCCGCCTCGGCCACAACCCCACCCGCTCGCTCCCCGGCGCGGAACGCCTCAACCGCCAAATCCGCGACATGAGTTCCGGCTGGCGGCAATACCCCCACCTCCGCGCCAACCCCGAACTCGTGCCCGCCATCGCCGCCATGGAAAAACGCGTGTCCCGGCTGCCCGTCTACCACATCCCCAAACAACGCGTCGCAGCCATCGAACATCGCATCCAGAACGGCGACATCATCGCCATCACCTCCAACTGGCACGGCAGCTACACCTCGCACGTCGGCCTCGCCCTCAAACAACCGGATGGCTCCGTCCGCTTCATGCACGCAACCTCGGAACAAAGCAAAGGCCGCCGCGTCATCACCGACCGCCGTATCTCCGAATACCTCACCGAACGCTCACACCGCGCCGGCATCATCCTCTTCCGCCCACTCGAACTCCGCTGATCGTCGGAACGCTCCGGCCACGACCCACACACTTGGCAATACCGAGATGCGGCGATCCCCCCCGGCAACGCCGGAATCCGGCGAACCCGGATTCTGTATTGACATCGTATTGCAAATGTGCGGCATTATCGATAAGGGGAAGTCCTTTTCGATCCGCCCCCAGGCACGCCCCCACACACGCACCATGATCCTCCAAATCAAACGGCTCTCCCTCTCCGCCGCCCTGGTTCTGGCGTTCCTTCCCGGTTGGAGCCAGGCCTCCGAGAATGTCGCCATCCCGGACCACTCGTTCGACGACCGTTCGCTGAGTCCCGGGCAATGGAGCCATCAAATTTCTCCCTGGCTGGAAACCGGCGGCCCCGACAACGGCAGCGGCTTTGTCGAACGCATCAACGACTTTGCCGCTGACGGGCCGAATCACCTGGGCATGGCACCCAACCACGATGTCTGGCAGGATCTTGCTGCGGTCTACGAGCCAAACACCCGTTACACGCTGACGGTCGCCGTTGGCCACCGCCCGGGCCATACCAATTCGGACAATGACAGCCAGTTTCACCTCGCGGATCCCAGCGGCACCCTTCACGCAAGTAGCTCGATGAATGCTTCCCCGATCCCGTCGGGAAGCTTCGCCGATGCCGAAGCCCTGGTCTTCGATACCCCGGATTCACCCTCCGCAATCGGCGAGCCCATCCGCATCCTTCTCCGCGCCCGGGGCGGAGGCCGCTCGCACTTCGACCACATACGACTCACGGCGGAGCCTCTCGCCGACCTGGGATCGGCGGAACTCGGCAACCTCGCCGCCTCAGACGTGACCAGCAATTCGGCCACCCTTTCCGTCGGCATACTTGATCCGGGGGATGACGACCCGGTCATCACATTTTTCTGGGGCACGTCCAGTGGCGGCACGAACCCGGACGCTTGGGATTTCTCTCACACCCTGCCAGGCACACACACCACATCCGCATCACACAGCATTTCCGGGCTCATACCAGGTGCCACATACCGCTTTTCCGCACGCTCGGAAAATTCCGCCGGAGCCTCCTGGGCACTCCCCGTCGCCACCTTCGAAACCCTGCCCGCCCCGGCGGAAGTCGCCACCCGCGCCGCTCAGGATATCACCGCTTTCTCCGCCGGCCTGCGTGCCGAAATTCTCGATTCAGGTGGATCCCCTCCCGAAGTCACAATTCACTACGGCACCGCAGACGGCGGCACGGACTCCACCGCGTGGAGCGCGTCCATCGTTGCCGGAGTTGGCGAAGGGATGATCACCGCCACGGCCCCGGACCTCTCCCCTGGCACCCCATATTTTTTCCGCGCCTCGGCGACCAATGCAGGGGGCACAACCTGGGCCGACACCTCGCTGTCCTTTTCCACGCTGCCGGTCGCCCTCCCCGCAGTGGAAAACCGCTCACCCAACGGTGTCACCGGCGCATCCGCCAGCCTGCGCGGACGTGTCACCTCCACCGGCAACGACGCGCCCCAAATCACCGTGTTCTTCGGGCCCTCGGATGGAGGCACGGACCCAAGCTCATGGAACACTTCATTCAATCTTGGCACACAGACCGGTGAATTCGCCGCCTTCGCTTCCTCGCTGGAACCCGAAACAGAGTATTTCTACCGTGCGCGCGCCACCAATTCCGTCGGCAGCGCATGGGCACCCGACAGCCGCGCCTTCTCCACCACCGCCGAAATCCCGGCCTCGGTGGTGATCAATGAGTTTCACTACAGCCCGGCCGACGAAAGCACACGCGGCAAGTTCATCGAACTTCTCAATCCCGGCGACTCCCCCGCCGACATCTCCGGATGGTCGCTGCAAAATGCTGTGTTCTACTCCTTCCCGCCGGGAACCGTCATCGGCCCCGGTGGATACCTTGTCATCGCCGAAAATCCACAGGTCATCCTCGATCAATACGGAGTGAATGCCCACGGCCCCTGGAGCGGCAATCTCTCCGGCAACGGCGACCGCATCGACCTGCACGACGCCTTCGGCAGCCGGGTCGAGCGCGTGGATTACGGCATCGGTTTCCCCTGGCCTTCCTACTCAGACGGCGGCGGCCCCTCGGTCGAACGCATCCACCCGGCCCTCGATGCCAACCTCGCCGGCTCATGGCGCGCCTCCGGCACGCAAATCGAGACCGCCGAGCTCCCGCCCCTGATCGAATTGGCCGAAACCGCCTGGAAAATGAAACGCGGCACAGAAGAGGCCTCCTCGCCCATGCACGTCTGGCGCGACACCACTTTCGATGACTCCTCCTGGGAGGATGTCCAGACTCCCGTCGGCTTCGGAGTTTCCGGGCTCAACACCGTAGTCAACGACATGCTGGGGGAATACACCACGATCTACCTGAGAAAGGAATTCATCATACCCAGTGGCAGCGTGCCGCAAACTCTGAACGTCCGTCTCTACCTCGACGACGGCTGCATCATCTGGCTCAATGGCGAGGAAGTGCACCGACGCCGCGTTTTCGATGGCGAACAGGCGTATGACGCCGTGTCCGAAAGCTGGGTCGGCGCTCCCGCCTGGTATGAATTTACCATCGAAAACACCGATGAAATCCTCTTCGGCGGCACCAACGTGATCGCCGTCCATGTGCTCAACATCGGCACCCACAGCAGCGATCTCGCCTTCGACATCGAATTGACCGACGCCTTCACATCCTCCGGTGGCGAGCCCACGCCCGGACGCCGCAATTCCGTCTTCGCCCTGCCCACCGAGGCCCCACCTCACATCGACCAAGTCACCCACACACCCAACTCCCCCCAATCCGGTGAACCCGTCACCATCTCCGCTCGCATCACCGACCCCGCAGGCGTCGATTCCGCCACCTTGCTCTACCAAACCGTCGATCCTGGAGCCTACATCCGCCTCGACGACGCCGAATACGAAACCAACTGGACGAGCGTGCCCATGACCGCAGAAGGCGACACCTACACCGCCACCCTGCCCGCATCCGTCCAGACCAACCGCCGCCTCGTCCGCTACCGCATCGAATTCTCCGACACCCTGGGCAATACCGAAACCGTCCCCTACGCC